>CAMMCS010000164.1 GCA_946494635.1 uncultured Oscillibacter sp.
CCTTGGGCGGGATGATGTTCTTCAGCTCCACCCGGTTGACCTTGATGCCCCAGGGGTCCGTGGCCTCGTCCAGGATGGAGCGCATCTTGGCGTTGATGGTGTCCCGGCTGGTGAGGGACTGGTCCAGCTCCATCTCGCCGATGATGTTGCGCAGGGTGGTGGCGGTCAGGTTCTCAATGGCGTTCATGGGCCGCTCCACGCCGTAGGTGTACAGCTTCGGGTCCGTGATCTGGAAGTAGATCACCGTGTCGATCTGCATGGTGACGTTGTCCTTGGTGATGACGGGCTGGGGGGCGAAGTCCGCCACCTGCTCCTTCAGGGACACCTTTTTCGCCACCCGCTCGATGAAGGGGATCTTCAGGTGCAGGCCCACGCCCCACACGGCCCGGAAGGCGCCCAGCCGCTCCACCACATAGGCCTTGGACTGCTGGACGATGACGATGTTGCTGATCAGCAGAATCAGGATCAGCACCACCAGGATCACCAGGGGGATCCATCCGAAATTGTTCATGCTCTCTCCTCCTCTTCTTTTTCCATCTGGATTGCCTCCAGGGGTTTGACAAAGAGCTTGACGCCCTCCATCCGCTCGATTTCCACCAGGCTGCCCGCCGGGATCACCGCCCCGCCGGCGCTGCGGGCCGTCCAGGTCTTGCCGTCCACATAGACGGCGCCGGCGGCGTTGTCGTTGTCGATGGTCTCCGTCACCTTGCCCTGCGCCCCCAGCACCCGGTCTGCGTTGGTGGGCACCGCCTTGGCGGCGGAGAGCTTTTTCACCAGGGGCCGGGTGGCCGCCAGGGCCGCCGCCGACACCGCCAGGAACAGCACCAGCTGGGCCAGCAGCCCAGCCCCCGCCATGGCGGCGATCAGCCCCGCCACGGCGCCGGGCACGAACCAGATGGACACCAGCCCGGCGGTCAGTGCCTCCACCACGCCGAACACAATGATGGCGCCGATCCAAAGCATGGTCATCTCGCCGTCTCCGCCTCCTCTCAAATACAGGGCGCACAGCGCCACCAGCGCCGTCACGCCGATCAGGCTCCCCGCCCCGGCCCACTTGTTGGCCGGGGACAGGTTGGCCAGGAACGCCCCGATGGCCGTCCCCAGGGACTGCCGGGCCAGCTCCGCCGGGGGCTCCGCCGCCTCCCTGCGGCCCGCCGGCAGCTCATCCCGGAACAGCTCATCCATCGTCACGCCGTACCGGCCGCAGATATAGAGGATCTTCTCGATCTCCGGGTAGCCCCGGCAGGACTCCCACTTGCCCACCGCCTGGCGGGACACCTTCAGCTCCGCCGCGAAGGCCTCCTGGGTCAGCCCCCGGGCCCGGCGCAGGGCCTGCAGCCGTTCTCCAAACGCCATTGTCGTCTCTCCTTCTGATGGGATTCTACCACAGCCTGCGGCCCCGGCGCCACCAACTTTTGTTTGCGTCCCTGTAAAATGCGGCGCAACCTCAGGTTTCCACGCCCCGAACGGCGCCGCGGGCGGGGCTTTGGCTCCATTGTAGCATGCCCGCTTTGCAAATACCATTTCATTTTGGTAACAATCCCGCCTGGCGGATCCGCCCCAGGATCTCCCCCACCACCGCCGTCTTGGCGTCGGCGTAGTCCTGGACGTACGCCCACTGCCGCCCGGCCAGGCGCCGCTTCTCGTCGGCGTAGCGGTCCCGGTCCTCCCGGCAGGCCCGCAGCCAGTCCCGGAAGGCCAGCATCCGCGCCGCCTCCGGGCAGCCGGCGGAGAAGACGTGGAGGTTCACCGCCGGGTCCGTCCCCCGGAGCATCCGGTGCTGGAACCAGTCCGGCTCCCGGATCCGCAGGGCGTAGCCCGCCGCCGTCAGGGCAGGGACGTAGTCCGTCTCCCGGCCGGCGTCCGCCACCAGCAGCAAAATGTCCAGGATGGGCTTGGCGCAGAGCCCCGGCACCGAGGTGGAGCCCACATGCTCCACCGCCAGCGCCCGCTCCCCCAGGGCGGCGCGGATCTTCCCCGCCTCCCGCCGGAACTGCTCCGGCCAGCGCGGGTCATAGGGGCAGAGGCGGATAGGCCCGCCGTGGGCCTCCACCTCCCCCACCGTCACCTGCTTCAGATACTCCTCCGCCATCTCTCCGCAGCCTCTCTTTCTCAAGTGTCCGCCCCGCCGGGCGGCGCGTCTCCTTTGATAATACCATACGGCATCGTCTCTGCCAAGATTCCGCTCCCGCCGTTGCGCGGAGCGGCCAGGTCTGGTATACTTGGAGAGGACCTGAAACCTTCAGAACAAAGGGAGGCATCCCCATGAACTTTACCATCCCCTGCCTGTTCGGGCTGGAGAGCCTGGTGGCCGACGAGCTGAAGCGGCTGGGCCTGCAGGACGTCCGGGCGGAAAACGGCCGCGTCCACTGCTCCGGCACGGCGGCGGACATCCCCCGGCTGAACATCAACCTGCGCTGCGGCGCGAGAGTCCTGCTGGAGCTGGCCAGCTTCCCGGCGCCGGACTTCGAGGCCCTCTTCCAGGGCGTGGCCGCCGTGGCCTGGGAGGACTACATCCCCCGGGACGGGGAGTTCCCGGTGAAGGGGTACTCCCTCTCCTCCCAGCTCCACTCCGTCCCCGCCTGCCAGGCCATCGTGAAGAAGGCCGCCGCCACCCGGCTGGGCCGGGTCTACGGCTGCGAGACGCTGCCGGAGACCGGGGACCGCTACCAGATCCAGTTCGCCCTCATCAAGGACACGGCCACCGTGTACCTGGACACCTCCGGCGACGGCCTCTACAAGCGGGGCTACCGGGCCCACAACAACGGCGCCCCCCTGCGGGAGACCCTGGCCGCCGCCCTGGTGCTCCTCTCCCGCTTCCGGGGGAAGGACCCCTTCTGCGACCCCTTCTGCGGCAGCGGCACCATCCCCATCGAGGCGGCGCTCATCGCCAAGAACCGGGCCCCGGGCCTGGACCGGCGCTTCGCCGCCCAGAGGTGGAAGAGCCTGCCCTCCAAGCTGTGGCTGGACGCCGCCGAGGAGGCCCAGGACAAGGAATTCCACGGCCAGTACGACATCTGGGGCGGGGACATTGACCCGGCCTGCGTGGAGCTGTCCCGCCACAACGCGGAGCTGGCGGGGGTGGAGGACTGCGTCCGCTTCGAGGTGGCGGACGCGGGGGCCTTCCGCCGGGACAGCGCCTACGGCCAGCTGGTGACGAACCCGCCCTACGGCGAGCGGCTGCTGGAAAAGCGGGAGGCCGAGGGGCTGTACCGCGCCTTCGGCAAGGCCGCCCGGACGCTGCCGGAGGGCTGGCGGCTGGTGGTCCTGTCCTCCCACACGGAGTTCGAGCGCGCCTTCGGCCGCAGCGCGGAGAAGAAGCGCAAGCTCTACAACGGCATGCTCAAGTGCGACGCCTTTTTCTACCACGGAGGCGCGGGACGAGAGTGAAGAGTTAAGAGTGAAGAGTTAAGAGCGAAGATATGGAATTCCGCCGGAGGCGGAATGATTGAAATTCGTCCGGCTCCGCCGAACACAATATCTCAACTCTCCACTCTCCACTCTTCACTCTACGGAAGGGGGTTCGCCTTATGAAGCACGTCTTTCTCATCAACCCCCGCGCCGGGAAGGGGGACCAGACCGCCCGGCTCCGCGCCCTGGCGGAGCGCCTGGCCGCCGCCCACGGGCTGGAGGTCTCCTGCCTGCTGACAGGCCGCCCCGGCGCCGCGGAGTCCCTGGCCCGCGCCCTGGCGGAGGCCGGGGAGCCGGTGCGCATCTATGTCTGCGGCGGGGACGGCACCCTTCACGAGGCGGCAAACGGCATCGCCGGGTATGAAAACGCCGCCATGACGGTGATCCCCTCCGGCACGGGCAACGACTTCCTCAAAAACTTCGGCCCGGACGCCGCGAAATTTGCCGACCCGGAAAACCTGTGGGACGGGCCGGACTTCCCCCTGGATCTCATCGACTGCAGCGGCCGGCTGTGCCTCACCATCGCCTGCAGCGGCATCGACGCCCGGATCGCCGACACCGTCCACCGGTACGGGGGCCTGCTGTCCGGCCGGGGGAGCTACCTGCTCTCCGTGGCGGTGAACTTTTTGTGCAAGCCCATCGGCCGCCGGTGGCGGGTGGAGCTGGACGGGGAGGTTCTGGAGGACGACTTCGCCCTGGTATCCGTGTGCAACGGCCGGTACTACGGCGGGGGCTCCATGCCGGTGCCCCAGGCCCGGATGGACGACGGGGTGCTGGAGACCATCCTGGTGAAGAACGTGCCCAAGGCCACCTTCGCCCGGCTGTTCCCGGCCTACTCCGCCGGGGACTGCTGGAAGTTCCCGGAGATTGCCCGGGTGGTCACGGCCCGGCAGGTCACCATCACCGCCTGCCCCGGGGAGGAGGACATCGTCACCTGCCTGGACGGAGAGAGTATGCGGAGCCGGGAGGTACATCTCCATCTGGCGGACAGGCGGGTGAAGTTCTTCGGCCCCGCCGGGTGCTCCCCCAACGCCACGGCGCGGTGAGGGGCGGTGATCCACCGCCCG
>CAMMCS010000165.1 GCA_946494635.1 uncultured Oscillibacter sp.
AATATTTGAAAGCCGGAGAGGCCACGGCGGCGGGATCCGCAGCGGCCGCTGGCGGAAGCCCCTCCGGCGGCGCTGCGGCAGCGGCAGGCGCCGCAGCCAAGGCCGGTGTCTCCACCAAGCTGATCGCCGGCATTGTGGCCGGGGCCATCGTTGTGGGCGGCGGGGCTGCCGGCCTCTCCGCTCTGACGGGGCAGGGGAACCAGCTGCCGGCAGAGGAGGCCGCGCCCCCCGCGGCGGCGGAGGCGGCGGGAAGCCCGGCGGAGCCGGACGGCTCCTTCGCACAGGCCCACGGCTTTGTGATCGTGGAGCCCCAGGCCTTTGACGACCTGCCCCTGGACCTGGTCTTCGGAGACCCGGCCCTGGCGGCGCTGCCGTCCACCTGCGGCGTCACCCAGCCGGACATCACCGTCAGCGGGCCGGACGCGGAGGGGTATGTGACCTACACCGTCACCTATACCATCACCGCACAGTCCCGCCTGGGGGATCGGACGGGCAGCGCGGCCCTGTCCTGCTCCATCCTGGCTCAGGACTACAACCTCTATGACTACTACACCGGCCAGCTGTACCTGCCTGACGACGGGGAGATCGCCGCCTCCGGAGAGGTGCGCTCCACCGGCTCCGCGGTCATCCAGCACGACGGGGCGGAGGTGGAACTCACCTATGGGAAGAACTGGTCCAGCGGCATGTACCCCGGCAGCTGGACGGAGAGCACCCAGCCGGATCTGGTGCGGGAGATCGTCATTGACTCGGATATGACCTCCACCATTGTGGCCCGGGCGCCGGCGGACTATGACGGCCTTCTGCTGGGGATCAACGTGACAGATCCCGCCGATCCGGACAAAGAGCTGACGGCTGACTGGAACCTGGAGACGGACGACCCCAGCCACTACCGCTTCATCCGCCTGAGCGGACAGGCATAAGGGGCCCGGCGGAGCGGCACTGCCCGCTCCGGAATGGCCGGCGTCCCGCCCTTTAGAGGCAGAAAGCCCTGTGCGCATCCGTTCCGGCCGTCCAAAGGGGCGGAAGGAATGGCGCATTTCACAACTTTGCGATGCTTTTGCATCAAAAAAACGGCCCGGAAGCGTCCGGGCCATGGAAAAAACTGCTTGCCAATCATCCATTCATGCAGTACAATAAGGGCAAGGCGAATAAAGGGCGGGACGTGGAGAGCTGGAACCTCCCCACGCCCCTATGCAGGAGATGCGACCTCCCACACAGCAGAATTTCTGCGCCACGCTCATTATACCGGGAATCCCCGCTTTTTACAAGGGGGGAATTTCCGGGGATGGGTCTGTGTGCTGAATCGGGCTGTGCAGGGATTTTTGTACCCTGCACAGCCCTTTTATTCGCCCCGACCGGAATTGCCTGCGGGGGACGGGGACGTCCCCCGGGGCGTCCGTTTGGGGCCGCCGTGGTCTGGCGGGAAAATCCAATGTGCCGGCAGAGAACTGCCAGAGGAAGAAGCGGGCTGCCTGATGGGATCTCAGGCGGCCTTTTTTCGGCCGTGCTCCCCGAAAAAAAGAAAAAATTTTCAAAATCATAAAACCGGCGGGCATCTTCCCGGCACTAAATCCCAGAAGCCCCGAAAAAACAAAAAGGAGAGACGAACATGAAACGAAAAATGCTGGCACGGATCCTGGCCCTGACCATGGCCCTGAGCCTGACCGCCTGCGGCGGGGAGGACGCGGCCGTCCAGGAGGACGACACCGCCCCGGAGGACCAGACGGAGGAGAACGTCCAGGTCCAGGAGCCGGAAGCCCCGGCGGCCAATTACACCGTGGTGGAGAGCCAGCCCTACAGCGAGGGCCTGGCCTGGGTGGTCTACCGGGACGAGGGCGGAACCACCTACACCGGCGCCATGGACAAGGAGGGCAAGGTGCGCTTCTGCATCGAGGGCGAGGCCGTCAGGACCACCCCCTTTGAGGACGGCCAGGCCTACATCGAGACGGAGGACGGCCTCCTGCTGGTGGATGAGGACGGCCTGGTGTACGACTTTGCCAGCCATATGGCGGACGGAGGGCTGCGGGCCTACGGCGGCGGCTACGCCGTGGTCTACAGAACCGTCAACGACATTATGGAAGGGAGGACCACCTCTCACATCCTGGTGGATTCCACCGGGGCCGAGCGGACGCTGGCCCACCAGGTCTCTACTGACGGATACGCCAGCAAGGGCTTCTTCCGCGGCGGGAATAGCGGCACATATTATGTTCCCCAGGCGGACCTGTGGCTGAGCGACGCCGCGACCGAGGCCGGGCTGCCGATGTGGTTTCCGCAGACAAGCGTAATCGGGGACTATGCGATTCTGTACGATCTCCAATATGTACATGGAGGTATTCCCGACAACAACGGGGATCTGCACCTGCTCTATGCGGGCAAGGACGACACGGAGGCCACGTTCCTGGACACCTCGGCGCTGCCTGAGCTGAGCAATCTTGCGTATGCGGAATTCAGTATAACGACCGCGAAAACCGACTGCGGGCTGGTAAGCGTCGAATATGATTCTACCACTCTGGACGGCGCGGAGCACACCGGCAAATACTTCCTGGACCTGGAGAACGGGACGTTCCTCACCTACGACGGGGAGTATGCCGACCTGACCTTCAAGGACACCTTCTCCGTCGGGGACGGGAAGATCGCCCTGGAGCTGACGGGCAAAGACTCCATGACCTATCTGCTCATGGTGGACCGACAGCTGAACGAGCTGTCCGAGCCCATTCAGGTGTGTTACGGGACAGAAAACTTCATCGTGGACAGCTACGGCATCGTGTCGGAGTCCGGCTTCTATGACCTGGAGGGCAACCAGATCAGCGACGGCTCCTTCGCGAACCTGGAGATGATGTCCCTGGTGGGCGACGGCACCGTCAAGACCGGCGAGGGCGTCTACTGCGACTACACCGGCCAGCAGCTGTTTGAGACCATCGACGCCTCCGGCGCCCAACAGCTGGCCTGACGGAACCATCCAAACCTGACACAGAAAGAGAGGAGCACATGATGAAGCATCTCATTAAGCGCATTTTCCCCGGCCTGCTGGCGGCGGCGCTGCTGGCCGGCGCCGTCCCCGCCTACGCGGCGGAGGGACAGTTCACCGACGTCTCCGACAACGCCTACTACGCCGACGCGGTGGAGTGGGCGGTGGAGGAGGGCGTCACAAAGGGCACCTCCGGCTCCAAGTTTTCCCCCGGCTCCACCGTGACCCGGGCCCAGGCCGTCACCTTCCTGTGGCGGGCCGCCGGGCAGCCGGAGCCCTCTGCCAGCGCCCCCACCTTCACGGACGCGGCCAACCGGAACAGCTATTACTACCAGGCCGTCCGCTGGGCGGCGGAGGAGGGCATCACCAACGGCGTCACCGCCACCACCTTCCAGCCCAACGGCACGCTGCACTATGACCAGATCCTGGCCTTCCTCTGCCGGGCCGCCGGCGGGAACGCCTCCGGCAGCGGCTGGTCCCAGAAGGCCCAGACCTGGGCTGCCGCCAACGGCATCACCAACGGCCTGACCTACGCCGCCAAGGGCAACTGCCCCCGGTCTGACGCGGTCTACTTCCTCTGGCAGCAGCTGGCCGATCCCGAAGAGGGGCAGCAGAACCAGCAGACCCAGACCCCGCAGAAGCCGGAGCAGGTGGACGCGGAGCGCCCGGCTCTGCCGGACGAGGCCGGCGCCACCCTGGCCATCATCACCGGCTTCCTGGACAGGCGGTCCGCCATCGACATCAGCGATTTCAACCTGGAGGCCTCCCAGGCGGAGGCGCTGGCCCTGGAGATCGCCGACATAGACGGGAAGAACCCCTACAACGTCACCCATGTGAACGCCTATGAGCAGGACGGCAAGATCGCCAAGACCCTGGCGGCCTATTACACCACCTCCACCGTCACCGTGGTGGCCAACGACTGGCGGGTGATCTCCGACAGGGCGCAGGCCGAGGCCGACCGGGTGGTGGGCCAGATCATCACCTCCGGCATGAGCGACTACGACATCGCCAAGGCGCTCCACGACTACCTGATCCTCAACTGCGACTACGACAAGCGGCTCTACAGCGGCAGCATGCCCTACACCTCCTATACCGCCGAGGGCGCCCTGCTGGAGGGGGCCGCCGTGTGCGCGGGCTACTCCAAGGCCTACGAGGCCCTGCTGGACGCCGCCGGCATCCCCAATGAGACGGTCACCGGCTACGCCGGCGGATACCACGCCTGGAACCTAGTGCAGATCGACGGAAACTGGTACCATGTGGACACCACCTGGGACGACCCCACCAACCGGGGCGGCGACTACATCCGCTACGATTATTTCCTCAAGAGCGACGCCGCCATGGGCAAAGACCACCGGGACTGGGACGCCTCCCGCGCCTGCACCAGCACCCTGTATGACAGCGCCAATCTGCCGGATTCCACAGAGCAGGCCAAGCAGGAGGCGGAGCAGGCGGAGCTGGATCAGATCCTCCCCAT
>CAMMCS010000166.1 GCA_946494635.1 uncultured Oscillibacter sp.
CTTAACAACGGGATATTTTACAAGATGAAGGGCTTACCTTAATGACATTGCCGTTGACGGTCCTCTCCTTTTCGTCTCAGGGCAGCTCTGCCGCAAACAGCCCGTGGCGGGAGCAGCAGAGATAGAGCTTTCCGCCGCCCCGCAGCTGGGGGATGCGGACCTCGCCGCCCTGCTCCGGATACAGCCGCACCAGCAGCAGCCGGTCCGGTGTCACGCAGGCGGCGAACCGGATAAAATGGCCCTTCTCCATGGGATGGCGGAAGGTGATATACCAATCCGTCTCCACCTCCTGCACAGTCACGGCGTGCTCCGCATCCGCGCAAGCCGCCTCCAGCGGCTCCAGCTTCCGGCCGCAGCAGGAGAGCTGCCCGCCGGAGCTGGACGTCAGGATGTTCCCGCAGTCCGGGCACACATAAAATCGCAGTCGTTTCATATTTCCTCCATCCGGCGCGGCGGTGGCCAGGCCTCCGTCCAGAAGCCCCTCCACGCTGACGCCAAAGATCTTTGCCAGGTGCGGCAGCAGTCCCACATCCGGAATGCCCTGGTCCCGCTCCCACTTGCTCACCGCCTGGGCGCTGACGCCCAGCCGCTCCGCCACCTGGCGCTGGGTCCACCCCCGCTCCCGGCGCAGCCGCCGGAGCAGGGCTCCCGTCTCTTGGTTTCCCATCTGTCCTCACCTCCTTCTCAGGATACCCGAAACTGCCGCAAAACGCAAGCAACGCTCCGTTGAATTTCCGGTCCCGCCGCAAAATGCCCTTTCCGGCCTGCCGGAACCGCGTGTTTTCTTGGCAACTCCTCTGAATTTGCAGGATGCGCGGCTTTTTCCTGCAAAACAGCTTTTCAAGGCCGCCGGTTTATGGTATATTGAATAAAAATCACACGGCTCCCCGTGACACACAGGAGGTCCTTTGATATGATCACACTTCACGACAGCGGCGTGTTCCTGACAGGCGGCGTCCCCAGTGATGCCGGCCCGGTCTCTCCGGAGGAGGGGCTGCAGCGCACCATGGCCTGGTCCATCCTCCAGGCCCACAACACCTCCGGTGACCCGGCGCATCTGCAGATCCGCTTTGACGCCATGGTGTCCCACGACATCACCTATGTGGGCATCATCCAGCAGGCCCGGGCCTCCGGCATGAAGGAGTTCCCCATCCCCTACGCCCTCACCAACTGCCACAACAGCCTGTGCGCCGTGGGCGGCACCATCAATGAGGATGACCACGTCTTCGGCCTCTCCGCCGCCAAGAAGTACGGCGGCATCTATGTGCCCGCCAACCAGTCCGTCATCCACTCCTACGCCCGGGAGCAGATGGCCAGGGGCGGCGCCATGATCCTGGGCTCCGACTCCCACACCCGGTACGGGGCTCTCGGCACCATGGCCGTGGGCGAGGGCGGCCCGGAGCTGGCCAAGCAGCTGCTGAAAAACACCTGGGACATCAGCTACCCCAAGGTGGTGCTGGTGTACCTCACCGGCGCGCCCCGGCGGGGCGTGGGGCCCCACGACGTGGCCATCGCCCTGGTGAAGGCCACTTTTGCAAGCGGCTTCGTCAACAACTGCGTACTGGAGTTCTGCGGCCCCGGCATCGCCAGCCTCCCCATCGACTACCGCAACGGCATCGACGTGATGACCACGGAGACCACCTGCCTCTCCTCCATCTGGGAGACGGACGGCGTCACCAAGGGGTTCTATGAGGCCCACCAGCGGCCGGAGGACTACCGGGAGCTGCACCCCCAGGACGGTGCGTATTACGACAAGTACATCGAGATCGACCTCTCCAAAGTCGAGCCCATGATCGCCCTGCCCTTCCACCCCTCCAACGCCTACACCATCCACGAGTTTCTGGAGAACGCCGCCGACATCCTGGCGGCGGTGGAGGCGGACGCCCAGAAGCGGTATCCCAAGGCCCATGTGAAGCTGACGGACAAGATCCACGACGGCGGCGTGTGGGCGGACCAGGGCGTCATCGCCGGATGCGCCGGCGGCCTGTTTGACAACATCACCGAGGCGGCGGACATCCTCCGGGGCGGCTCCACCGGCAACGGGGCCTTCACCCTGGACGTGTACCCCACCAGCGTGCCCGTCAGCCTGGAGCTGACGAAGATCGGCGCCACGGCGGACCTGCTGGCCACCGGCGCCGTCATCAAGCCCAGCTTCTGCGGCCCCTGCTTCGGCGCGGGAGACGTGCCCGCCAACAACGGCCTCAGCCTGCGGCACACCACCCGGAACTTCCCCAACCGGGAGGGCTCCAAGCCCGCCGAGGGCCAGTTCGCCGGCGTGTGCCTGATGGACGCCCGGTCCATCGCCGCCACGGCGCTGAACGGCGGCAAAATCACCGCCGCCACAGACATCGACTACACCCCTGTCCACCACGACTACCACTTTGACAAGGGGGTCTATGACCGGCGGCTGTACTACGGCTTCGGCCATGCGGACCCCAGCGTGGAGCTGGTGATGGGCCCCAACATCACCGACTGGCCGAAGATGCAGCCTCTGGCGGAGAACCTGCTGGTGGAACTGGCGGCGGTGCTCCATGACCCCGTCACCACCACCGACGAGCTGATCCCCTCCGGCGAGACCTCCTCCTACCGCTCCAACCCCCTGCGGCTGGCGGAGTTCACCCTGTCCCGCCGGGAGCCCGCCTATGTGGGCCGGGCCAAGGCCGTGGCGGAGATCGAGTCCCAGCGCCTGGCCGGAAACGCCCCGGAGAAGCTGACCTCCATCCTGGACAAGGTGGGGGACGGCGCGGCGCTGGCCAGGAACACCCAGTTCGGCTCCTGCGTGTTCGCCAACAAGCCCGGCGACGGCTCCGCCCGGGAGCAGGCGGCCTCCTGCCAGAAGGTGCTGGGGGGCTTCGCCAACATCTGCTACGAGTTCGCCACCAAGCGGTACCGCTCCAACTGCATCAACTGGGGCATCCTGCCCTTCACTCTGGACGCTGGCACGCCCTTTGACTACGCCCCCGGCGACTGCGTGTTCGTCCCGGGCATCCGCAAGGCCATCGAGACCGGCGCGGAGGACATCCCCGCCAAGGTCATCAAACAGGACGGCACCGTGGAGGACCTGATGCTCCACGTCAAGGGTCTGACGGACGATGAGAAAGAAATCATTCTCGACGGCTGTCTCATGAATTACTACGCAAAGCGGACGAAATAAAAAGAGTGAAGAGTTTTAGAGTGAAGAGTGAAGATATGGTGTTCCGCCGGAGGCGGAACGGGTTTTGATCGTCCGGCTGTGCCGGACCCCAAATCTCCACTCTCCACTCTTCACTCTCCACTCTGGACATAGAGGTGTGAAAGAAATGGACAAAATCAAAATGACCACTCCCCTGGTGGAGATGGACGGGGACGAGATGACCCGGGTCCTTTGGGCCTGGATCAAGGAGAAGCTGATCTGCCCCTTTGTGGATCTGAAAACGGAGTATTATGATCTGGGACTCCTCCACCGGAACGAGACCCGTGACCAGGTGACGGTGGATGCCGCCAACGCCACCAAGAAATACGGCGTGGCGGTAAAGTGCGCCACCATCACCCCCAACAAGCAGCGGATGGAGGAGTACCCGGAGCTGACGGAGATGTGGAAGAGCCCCAACGGCACCATCCGCTCCATCCTGGACGGCACCGTGTTCCGGACGCCCATCATCATCGATGCCATCCAGCCGGTGGTGAAGAACTGGAAGAAACCCATCACCATCGCCCGCCACGCCTACGGCGACGTGTACAAGAGCGTGGACTTCCACACCGACGAGCCCGGCGAGTGCACCATGACCTTCAAGGGCGTCTCCGGCGCGGAAAAGACTGTGGTGGTCCAGAAGGTGGACGGCCCCGCCGTGTGGCAGGGCGCCCACAACAAGGACAGCTCCATCCGCTCCTTTGCCCGGGCCTGCTTCCAGTACGCCATCGACACCAAGCAGGACCTGTGGTTCTCCACCAAGGACACCATCGCCAAGGTCTACGACGGGGACTTCAAGCAGATCTTTGAGGAGGAGTACCAGCAGACCTACAAGGCCAAGTTTGAAGAGCTGGGCCTCACCTATTTTTACACCCTCATCGACGACGCGGTGGCCCGGGTCATCCGCAGCGAGGGCGGCTACATCTGGGCCTGCAAGAACTACGACGGCGACGTGATGAGCGACATGGTGTCCACCGCCTTCGGCTCTCTGGCCATGATGACCAGCGTGCTGGTGGCCCCCGACGGCACCATGGAGTTCGAGGCCGCCCACGGCACCGTCACCCGGCACTACTACCGCTGGCAGAAGGGGGAAAAGACCTCTACCAACCCCATGGCCACCATCTTCGCCTGGTCCGGCGCATTGAAGCGCCGGGGCGAGCTGGACGGCCTGCCGGAGCTGGTACATTTCGGCCAGGCGTTGGAGGAGGCCTGCTATGACACCCTGAACGACGGGATCATGACAAAGGACCTGGTGGGTCTGGTGGAGCCGG
>CAMMCS010000167.1 GCA_946494635.1 uncultured Oscillibacter sp.
ATCTGGGTCCCCTGGTCCAGGGACACCGCCGACGCGCCGTCCAGATGGACGTGCTGCGCCCCCACATGGGCCAGCAGGGCGTCCAGCTCCGTCTGTGCGGGCACCCGGTAGGCGTCCTCGGTAAAGCCCCAGGCGGAGGACACCGGCGCCAGGGTGATGTCGAAGGCCCCGTCCGTGGCGGCGCTATACCCCAGCGCGCTGCCGATCAGCGCATACAGCTCCTCCCCCACCTCTACAGAGGTCCCGGCGGCCGCGCGGTTCAGGCGGGATACGGCGCTGTCCTCCCGGGTGCGGGACAATTCCCGATCCAGGCGGTAAAGCTCGTCTTCAGCCGCCTGCAGCGCATCCTCTGTCTCTCCGCCGCAGGCCCGCAGCCCCATGACCGTATCCATGGCAAATGCCTGCACGCTCTGCATCTCCTGCACCTGGCCGCCGCAGGCGGCCAGGCTCCCGGTCAGCAGCAGTGCCGCCAGCAGCGCGCCAAAACGTCTCATATACAAAATCCTCATGTCATCTGTATTTTTTGCAAAAAAACTCATAATAGAGAAGTATATCACGCCCGCCCGCAGATCTCAACCTGGAATCCCGCCCTCTGCCAAAAAAAGAAAAGTCTCGCTGCCGCCCCTTGCAAAAACGGGAAATATCTGCTATACTATTTCAGCATGCCGGCGGCAGATGGAATCTTCCGCGGCTATTTTCGATATGAGAACCCTGGAGGTTATCCGATATGTCCAAAAATCCTGTCAGAAAATCCAAACATGACAAGCGGAATGAGCCCATGCGCCGGTCAATGAAAGTTTTTGTGGCCGGCTGCATTGCAGAACTCTACCTGCTGGTCATCCGCCGTTTTTATGTAAACGGGACGGCGGATGAAGTTCTGGCCTGCGACAACGCGCTGCCCTATCTGGCTGGGATCGGTGCGGCAATCGCCGCGGTGGGCCTGGTCCTGGGGCTCATGTGGCGGAAGGAAGCCGCCCGCCGCTGGATCGGCTGGTCTGTCTGCGCAGCTGGCGTATTTCTGGGCGGTGCCTCTTTGATGATCCTGAAGTTCTATGACTCCGCCCTGACCCTGCTGTGCGTGGTGGTTCCTGTGGCGATGCTGCTGGGGATCCTGTGGAATCTCTATGACCGGGAGTGCGCCTGGTCCCTGACCATTCTGGGCATTTCTCTCATCGCCCTGTGGGTCTGCCGCCGGGTTCTGAACAGCATCTATTGGGGCACCTATGTCAAGGTTGCCGTGGTGGCTTACCTTGTGGTTCTGGGCGTGCTGGCGTTTCTCACCTATAAGGCGGATAAAAACGGCGGCCGGCTCGGGACCTTCCAGGCCCTCACCCCCTCCGCGGATCCTCTGCCTGTATATGTCGCCTGCGCCCTTTCCGCCGTTGCGCTGGTAATTGCCCTGTTCAGCGCCGCCCTGACCTACTACGCTATGTGGGCCCTGGCCATTGTCGTTTTTGCTCTGGCGGTGTACTACACTGTCAAGCAGCTGTAACAGCCGCCATCATCGACCGGAAAAAACCGCTCCCCCGATTCACAGGGGAGCGGTTCATTATGCGCAAAGGCAGCCGGACGGCCTGCGGCCGCCCGGCTGCTTCCTTCATTCCGAAGGAAAGGCCCGGGAAAATTCCCATGGGGCAATTCACCTTCTGTGCCTGTCGGAAGCAGATTGGCCCAGGCGCCTCGGGCGCGTTCATCAGCCCGCGCCCAGGCCGCTGAAAGCGGCGCAGAAGCACCCCGGGGTACAGACGGCGGGGTGCTCAGAGGGGAGCCCGCTCCCCTCCAAATCTCCTCACAGCCCGAAGGCTCCCAAATTCAGGTTTCCCGTAGCCTGCTCGATCCCCTTGTCCATGGCCTCTCCAGCCTGGCGCAGGGCCTCGTTGACAGCGGACACCACCAGATCCTGGAGCATCTCCACATCCTCCGGGTCCACCGCCTCCGGCTTGATGGTCACGGCCAGGACCTCTTTCTTGCCGTTTACCTTGGCCTCCACTACGCCGCCGCCCACACTGGCGGTGAACTCCTGGGCCTCTACGGCCTCCTGAGCCGCATTCACCTGCTCCTGCATCTGCTGAATGCGGGCCTGCATCTCTGCCTGGCGCTGTGCGCCGGAAACCTTGCCGTTGGTAAATCCACGGCGAGCACTGTAACCCATAGCTGATTTCTCCTTTGTCTCACTTGATCTCAATATTGTCAAACTGACTGCCGAATTTCATCAGGTTCTGCAAATTGGTCTGAGGCGTCGCCATGGGGGCCTCTCCCACCCGGAATACCGGCCGCAGTGTTATGCCGCCGGCAGCCGCCTCATCAACCAGGGCGTTCCGCACCCGGTCGTTGTCCAGCCGTCCCATTGTGATGTCATCCGGGGCGTAGACGGTCAGCAGATCGCCCTCCAGCACGCCGGTACACATGTCCAAAAACACCCGGTACATTGGCGGCAGGCGGCCTTTGCAGCCCTCTGCCAGGGCGCGCCACCAGTTTCCGCCTGCGGCGGCCGGAGAGGAGGGCTGCCCCGCACTCTGCCCGCCGCCTGCGGCGGCCGGTGTCTCAGGCTCCGCATCTGCGGCAGGCGGTTCCTCCGGCAGGTCAAACGCCCGCATGCCCGGCTCCTCCGGCAGAGGTGGTTCCTCCGGCAAAGGCGGCCGTTCCTCCTCCGGATCTGCCCAAGGCGGGCTGTCCTCAAAAGCCGCAGGAACGGTAGGGGCGGAAGGAGGCTCACCGGCCGCAGGACCGGCAGTCCTCCCCCGGTCCGCAGCTGCCCGCAGGACCTGCCCCCGCTGGGCGTTCTCCTCCAGCCGCTCCACCCGGGCCTCCAGCGCCGTCAGGTCTCCGGAAAGGGACTCATCACACAGCCGCAGAAGGCACAGCTCCGCGTCCGTGCGGCGGTTCGCGCTGTAGTAGAGATCCGCCGCAGCCTTCTGCAGGGTAGTCGCCAGATAGATCAGCCTGGCGGAAGAGACACCCTTCCCCAGCCGGTCCAGCGTTGCTTCATCATACCCGCCTGAGAGCAGGGCCTCTCCCCCTTCCGGCGCCGTTTTCCGCAGCAGCAGATCCCGGACCAGGGTGCTGAGCTCTCCCAATATGGCACCCACGTCCTTGCCGCCCTGGTACAGCTGATCCAGCTGCAGCAGCGCCGCCTGGGCATCTCTGCTCAGCGTGTGCTCCAGCAGCCTGGCTGTCTGCAGGTTTCCCGCCAGCCCCAGCGCATCCAGCACCGCCCGGCTGTCCACCGTTTCGCCCACGGCGGCACATTGATCCAGCAGGCTCAGCGCATCCCGCAGCGCCCCGCCTGCCAGGCGGCTGAGCAGCTCCGCCCCATCGTCTGTCAGGCAGATCCCCTCCTGCCCCGCCACATACAGCAGCCGGGCCGCGATATCCCGCGGGGAGATCCGCTTAAAAGAAAACCGCTGGCACCGGGAGAGGATGGTCGCCGGAACCTTATGGAGCTCTGTGGTCGCCAAAATGAACATCAGATGCTCCGGCGGCTCTTCCAGGATCTTCAGCAGCGCATTGAAGGCGGGCATGGACAGCATGTGGACCTCGTCCACAATATAAACCCGCTTCTTCACATTGGCCGGGGCATAGATCGCCTCATCCCGCAGGGCACGGACCTGGTCCACGCCATTGTTGGAGGCGGCGTCCAGCTCCAGCACATCCAGAAAGCTGCCATTCTCGATCCCCAGGCACGCCGGGCACTGGCAGCATGGGTCGCCGTTCACCGGGTGCTCACAGTTGACCGCCTTGGCCAGGATTTTGGCGCAGGTGGTCTTCCCGGTACCCCGCGTGCCGGTAAACAGGTAGGCATGGGAGGTGCGGCCCTCCTCCACCTGCTTGCGCAGCGTCTTTGTGATATGGGACTGCCCGATGACGTCAGAGAATGTCTTGGGCCGCCATTTTCGATACAGCGCCTGGTACAAAGGTCCACCCCCTCAAAAAAATGTCCTCCGTATGCAGCTGCGGAACCGGCGCCCTTGCGGCACATGGAACGTCCCGCTGAATGCTGCTCGGTTCCCCGCCTGACATGGTTCACGGGCATCCATTGCGCAAGACCGGCTCCGCAGCTGCATGCGGAGGACTATAGCTTATATATTTTACTATAGGATCGCCGAATTGGCAACTAAAAATTTTCAAAGGAGCGAAAAAAATAGTCTTTACAATGAAGGAATTTATGGTATAATAATGTTTGTCGCCGTGAGACGGCATTCGGGCTCGTAGCTCAGCTGGGAGAGCGCTGCGTTCGCATCCGTATGGACTTCCATCACCTGTCCGATTTTTCCTTCCAATTTTCTGTTCGGTTTTTCGGACTTTCCCCTCAAAATTGAATATCTCAAAAATCCGTTTTTTGCAACTTTTTTGATTGAAAAATGGCCGATTTGGGCGGTTAGCTCAGCTGGGAGAGCGCGGCGTTCGCATCGCCGAGGTCGA
>CAMMCS010000168.1 GCA_946494635.1 uncultured Oscillibacter sp.
CCTGCTTCGGCGGCGGCTATCCCACCGCCGTGCCCCGGGACGGCGGCAAGGACCGCTTTGAGTGCAAGATCAGTGAGAGGGGGAAATGCTGACATGGAGAGCTATTCGGAGAGCTATCGGAAGGCGGGGGTGGACATCACCGCCGGATACCAGGGTGTAAAATTGATGGCCCCCCACGTGGAGCGGACGATGATCCCCGGTGTGGTGTCCGGCATCGGGGGATTCGGCGGGCTGTTCGCCCCGGATCTTTCCGGCATGCGCGAGCCGGTGCTGGTGTCCGGCACCGACGGGGTGGGCACCAAGATCCGCATCGCCCAGCTGCTGGACCGGCACGACACCGTGGGCGTGGACTGCGTGGCCATGTGCGTCAACGACATCATCTGCTGCGGGGCACAGCCGTTATTCTTCCTGGATTACATCGCCATCGGCAAAAATGTGCCGGAGAAGGTGGCCGACCTGGTGGCCGGCGTGGCGGAGGGCTGCGTCCAGGCGGGCTGCGCCCTCATCGGCGGGGAGACCGCCGAGCACCCCGGCGTCATGGATGCCGAGGACTACGACCTGGCGGGCTTCTCCGTGGGCATCGTGGACAAGCCCCAGATCATCGCCCCGGACTATGTCCGGGCCGGGGACGTGGTGCTGGCCCTGCCCTCCTCCGGCCTTCACTCCAACGGCTTTTCCCTGGTGCGGAAGGTCTTTCACGTGGAGCACGCGGACCTGACGCTCCACTGCGCGGACCTGGGGGAGAGTTTGGGGGACGCCCTGCTGACCCCCACCCGCATCTATGTGAAGCCGGTGCTGGCGGCCATCGCCGCGGCGGACGTCCACGGCATCAGCCACATCACCGGCGGCGGGTTCTTTGAGAACATCCCCCGGTGCCTGCCGGCGGGGATGACGGCCAAAATCGAAAAGGCCGCCCTTCAGACGCCGCCCATCTTCAAGCTGCTCCAGGAGACGGGCCGCATCCCGGAGCGGGACATGTTCAACACCTTCAACATGGGGGTGGGCATGGCGGTGATCGTCTCGAAAGACACGGCGGACTGGGCCCTCTCCGCCCTGGCGGACCACGGCTGCCCCGGCTATGTGATGGGCGAGATCGTCCCCGGAGAGGAGCGGGTGGTCCTATGCTGAACAAGGCCCGCATCGCCGTGCTGGTCTCCGGCGGCGGCACCAATCTGGAGGCGTTGTTCAATGCCCAGGCGGCGGGGGCCCTGCCCCACGGGGAGATCGTGGCCGTGCTCTCCAGCAGCCCGGACGCCTTTGCCCTGGAGCGGGCGAAGCGCCGGGGGGTGCCTGCCATCCCCCTGTCCCGGAAGCAGCTGGGGCAGGAGGCCTTCGAGGCGGCCCTGATGCAAAAGCTGGCGGAACACCGGGCGGATCTGATCGTCCTGGCCGGGTTCCTGTCTATCCTGTCCGCGGACTTCGTCCGGCGGTGGCCGGATCGGATCGTCAACGTCCATCCCTCCCTGATCCCCGCCTTCTGCGGGAAGGGGTACTACGGGCTGAAAGTCCACCAGGCGGCGCTGGAGCGGGGCGTGAAGGTCACCGGCGCCACCGTCCACCTGGTGAACGAGATCCCCGACGGCGGCCGCATCCTGCTGCAGAAGGCGGTGGACATCCTGCCCGGCGACACGCCGGAGGTCTTGCAGCGCAGAGTCATGGAACAGGCGGAGTGGGTGCTGCTGCCCCAGGCCGTGGAGCAGCTGGCCGCCCACATCGCCGCGGAAAAGGAGGAGCATCTGTGAAACAGGATCTGTGCGCCCTGCTGCGGGGCAATCCCTATCCCGGCCGGGGGATCGTGCTGGGAAGGACGGCGGATGGAAAGCAGTCCGTGGCCGTCTACTTCATCATGGGCCGCAGCGCCAACAGCCGCAACCGCATCTTCGCCGAGGAGCCGGACGGCATCCGCACCCAGGCGGCGGACCCCGCCAAAATGGAGGACCCCAGCCTCATTATCTACCACCCCGTGCGGCAGATGGGCCGGGGGCTCATCGTCACCAACGGGGACCAGACGGACACCATCCTGGAGTTTCTGAAGCAGGGCCTCCCCATGGAGCAGGCCCTCCGCACCCGGGAATTCGAGCCCGACGCCCCCAACTGGACCCCCCGCATCTCCGGCCTGCTGGGGCCTGACGGCAGCTACAAGCTGTCCATCCTGAAAGCCGCCGACGAGACCGGCAAACGCTGCCTGCGGCAGACCTTCGAGTACCCGGGCCAGCCGGGGCTGGGCCACTTCCTCCACACCTACGCCGGAGACGGCGACCCCCTCCCCTCCTTCGCCGGGGAGCCGGAGCCGGTGGCCATCGAGGGGGACCTGGACGCCCTCACCGCCGCCGTGTGGGACGCCCTGGACGAGGCCAACAAGATCTCCCTCTTCGTCCGCTTCACGAACCTGGCGACCCACGCCTTCCAGCAGCGCATCGTCAACAAGTACAACAGTTAGGAATTAGGAGTTAGGAATTGTGGTGTCCGGCGGAGCCGGACGAATTTCAATCGTTCCGCCCGCGGCGGAACACCCCAATTCCTATCTCTTATCTCCTATCTTCACTCTCCACTCTTCACTCTCAAAAAATTCCTAATTCCTAACTCCTAATTCCTAATTGTATCGGGAGGTTTGCAATGAACGAACTGGAACTGAAATACGGCTGCAACCCCAACCAGAAGCCCGCCCGCATCTTCCTGCGGGACGGGGCCGACCTGCCCCTCACGGTGCTGAACGGCAGGCCGGGGTATATCAACTTCCTGGACGCCCTGAACTCCTGGCAGCTGGTGCGGGAGCTGAAAGAGGCCACCGGCCTGCCCGCCGCCGCGTCCTTCAAGCACGTCTCCCCCGCCGGGGCCGCCGTGGGGCTGCCCCTCTCTGACGTGGAGCGGCAGATGTACTTCGTGGAGCAGGCGGGAGAGCTGTCTCCCATCGCCTGCGCCTACATCCGGGCAAGAGGGGCGGACCGGCTGTGCTCCTACGGGGACTGGGCGGCCCTCTCCGACGTGTGCGACGCCGACACCGCCCGGTATCTGAAGCTGGAGGTGTCCGACGGCATCATCGCCCCCGGCTACACCGAGGAGGCCCTGGATATTCTCAAAACCAAGAAGAAAGGCAATTACAACATCGTGCAGATCGACCCGGACTACGTCCCCGCCCCCCAGGAGTACAAGGACGTGTTCGGCGTCACCTTCCAGCAGGGCCGGAACGATTTTACCATCAGCGAGGACTTGCTGACCAACATCGTCACCGAGAACCGCGACCTGCCGGAGGATGCCAGGCGGGACATGATCGTGGCTCTCATCACCCTGAAATACACCCAGTCCAACTCCGTCTGCTATGTGAAGGACGGCCAGGCCATCGGCGTGGGGGCGGGCCAGCAGAGCCGCATCCACTGCACCCGCCTGGCGGGCACCAAGGCGGACACCTGGTGGCTGCGGCACCACCCCAAGGTGCTGGGCCTGCAATTTGTGGAGGGCATCCGCCGCCCGGATCGGGACAACGCCATCGACGTGTACCTCTCCGACGAATGCGAGGACGTCCTGGCGGAGGGCGTCTGGCAGCAGACCTTCGCCGTGAGGCCGGCCCCCCTGACGGCGGAGGAGAGACGCGCCTGGATCGCCACTCTCACCGGCGTCACCTGCGGCTCCGACGCCTTCTTCCCCTTCGGCGACAACGTGGAGCGGGCGAGGAAGTCCGGCGTGCAGTACATCGCCGAGCCCGGCGGCTCCATCCGGGACGACAATGTCATCGCGACGGCCAATAAATACGGCATCGTGATGGCGTTTACGGGGATGAGACTTTTTCATCATTAACAAAGAGTGAAGAGTAGAGAGTGGAGAGTGAAGATATGGCAGCGGAAACCGGCAATAAAAGCATCGCTTATGAAAAGAGCCTGGCATTCTCAAAGCGGATCGTGAATTTGTATCGGCATCTGTGCAATGAGCAGAAGGAATATGTCCTGGCAAAACAGATCCTGCGCAGCGGCACCAGCATTGGTGCCAACCTGGCAGAGGCCCGGTATGGGATCAGCAAGAAGGACTTTCTCTCAAAGGTCTATATTGCGCTCAAGGAGTGCGCGGAAACCGCTTACTGGCTGGAATTGCTTTATTCCACAGATTATCTCTCTGAACCAGAATTTCGATCCCTTTTGGCAGACTGTGAGGAACTGCGGCGGATGCTGTCTGCCACCACCAAATCCACCCGCTGAACTCTTCACTCTCAACTCTTCACTCTTCACTCTGAAAGAAAGGCTGTGACAACATGACGCTCCTCGTAGTGGGCGGCGGCGGCCGTGAGCACGCCATCATCAAAAAACTGAAAGAGAACCCGGATGTGGAGACCATCTACGCCCTGCCGGGCAACGGCGGCATCGCCGCCGGCGCCGTCTGCGTGCCGGAGA
>CAMMCS010000169.1 GCA_946494635.1 uncultured Oscillibacter sp.
CCTCCCACTTGGTGCCGGGGGCGATGCCGTTGTCCGGATCGCCGGCGGCCTCGTCGTAGATATAGCCGCACAGATCGCACTCATACTGCTTCATAAAATGATTCTCCTTTCATTTGTGATCCCAGGCGGCGGGATGGCCGCCGCAGATTTCCGGAATCCGTGGATTACCGGAGCTTCTTCCGGATCGCCGCCTTGACCTCCGGCGACAGCAGCTTGGCAGCGGCCCGCACCGGCAGAGGCGGCAGGCGGAAAAATTCCCGGCGAACCTGGTCAAAGGGCTCCACCGCATAGGCGGCGAAGAAGGCCGCCCGGTCCGGGGAGGCCGGAGGCGGAGACGCCAGCCGGGGGTTTCCGGCAATGGCCCGCTCCGGCGGGAACGGCCGCTTTGCCAGGGGCAGCTGGTCAAAGACATAGCTGCCGTGGGCCGTGTTCACCAGCAGGAGGCTCACGCCCTTCTCCTGCTGATCCGGCAGCTCGTCCGGCCGCAGGCCCCAGAAATCCCCCAGGGTCAGATCCGCCACGCGGGTCATGGAGGTATAGGGGCAGTGATGGCAGGCCGGCCGCAGGAACAGGGCACGGCCAAAGGCCCGGCCGTACTCGGTGTGGTACAGGGGGGCGGTATCCACCGTGCCGTCGCCGTATACGGCGGTGAAATGGCTGTTCTTCCAGCCGGTGACCTTGTTGCGGAACCGCACCGCCTGCAGAGGCTGGCGCCGGCGCTGCTCCAGCTGCCGCACCAGATCCTCCCACACACCGGGAGAGGGAACACCGCTGCACACCAGGTCGCAGGTGGTGAGATTTTCCGGGCGGGTGCCCAGATAGCGGTAGAGGCCATCCACCTGACAGGGCGTCCCGGAAAACAGCACCGGCCTCTGGGTCAGCCATTGCTTGATCTCCCGAAACACACCGTCCAGTTCGCTCTGGATATACTTGGACCCCCGGAGGCGCCACAGCTCCTCCTTGCGGAAGCAGGCCACATGCCGCAGATGCATCCTGCTGTCAAAGGCAGCGCCGCACACCACGCCTCCGCTCTCCAGAACATGCTCCGCCAGCAGGGTGAACACCCCGCCGGAGGTGGAGTCCTTCCGGATCTCATCGCTGGGGTTCCAGGCGGCAAACACCGCCGGCAGGGATCCCTGGGGCCTCCCCTCCGCCAGGCCGGGGCACGCCGCCGTGCAGCGGCCGCAGTGGATGCAGGCGGCGATGTCAACCGCCGGATAGGCAAACCCCTCCAGATCCCGCTTCATCGTGATGGCGTCCCTGGGGCAGATGCTGGCACAGGCCGTGCAGCCGGTGCAGTGGGATCTGTCCGCCAGGCGGGGCGGCGCGTCTGGGGTGCGTTCTGCCGCCTTTTCCTCGTAGGGCCTGTTTTCCAGCGCGGCCCGGAGGTAGGCGCGCGAGTCCTCCCGCGCCTCCGCCAGGCGGGCATGGGCAGCCGCCCAGTCCACCGGCGCCTCCAGATCATTCTTCCCGCCTCCGGCGCCGATCATTCTGTCAGAGAGCCCCAGGCGGCTCAGCAGGCTGAAGATCCGGGAGCTCTCCGGGTTGGCCAGCTCACTGGGGGAAACGGTGGTGTAAAAGGGCACCCCGAACTGGGTGGCAAAGACCGTGCCATGAAAGGAATTTGTAAAGACAAAGGCCGCGTTGGCAAACAGCTCCAGGAACTCCGCCGGGCCAGCGTCCAGCACGCAGCGCGCCCGGGGATGCACTTTCTGCCGGATGCCGCACAGCTGCACGATGGGCATGGGGCTGATCCGGGCAAATTCCCGGATATAGGGTGCCAGCGCACCGGGCCTGCTGATGCAGTAGCAGAGGATATATCCCCCGGGGGCCGGGGCCGGAACCTGCATGCCGAAGGCCCCCCGGGTCTTGAAATAGTGTTCCGAAGCCGCCGCGGCCCACTGCTCCGCCGTCAGCAGCAGCGTGGGATCCAGCACCACCGGCGCGTCTTTTCCGGTGATCTCCCGGACGATGTCCTGGCCCTGCCGCTCCCGCACGGAGAGGTGGGAGAATGCGTCCAGATACCTCCGCAGCTCCTCCTCCATGCCCTCCGGCACCCGGGGGATGCCGAAGGAGGGGGCATAGGCGATCTTCCGCCTGTCCGAAAACGCGCCGAAGAACACCGGGTCAAACCGGCCGTCTGGGAAGATCTTGGGGTTCCAGATCTGGTCACTGCCGGAGAGCAGCAGGTCATAGGGCAGATCCGCCTGCCGCAGCTCCTCCAGGCTCTGATACCGGTGGCCGGAGATGTTCAGGCGCTCCCGGGAAAAGGCCTCAAACCGCTCATACCGCTTTTTCAGCGGGCTGTAGTGCAGGGCGGTGTGGGCGTCGTGGGCGGCGCTGCCCAGGCCTGTGGGCCGCCGGAACAGGGTATTGTCCTGGTTCACATAGTAGTCGATGATCTCACATTCGCTCCCCAGGGACTCCACCGCCTGCTCCGTGGCATAGGCCTGGAGCATGGCGCCGTAGTGATGGATATGGTAAAAGGTCAGCAGTCCTGTTTTCAACAAAGGGTCTTCCTTTCCGAAGTGGATATCCCGGCGGACAGGTCACTGCCCGGGCGGAACGGAACCGGCGTCCCGGGGAACCAGGAGGTCGTCCTCGGCCACCCAGTCCTGCACGTCCACCACATCAAACTCCGTGGCAGTGCGGCGGATCACCACCTCTTTCAGCCCGGCGTTGATGACCAGCCGCCGGCACATGGAGCAGGAGGTGGCGTCTCCCAGCAGTTCCCCGGTCCGGGCATCCCGGCCCACCAGGTACAGCGTGCCGCCCACCATGTCCCGCCGGGAGGCGGAGATGATGGCGTTGGCCTCCGCGTGGACGCTGCGGCACAGCTCGTACCGCTCCCCCCGGGGGACCTGCATGGCCTCCCGGGAGCAGTAGCCCAGGTCCACGCAGTTGGCCCGGCCCCTGGGCGCGCCGTTGTAGCCGGTGGAGATGATCTCGTCGTTTTTCACGATGATGGCCCCATAGACCCGGCGCAGGCAGGTGGCCCGCTCCAAAACGGTCTGGGCAATATCCAGGTAGTAATTGGCTTTGCTGATTCGGTCCATGGGAAACACCTCTTTCATGAAAGTTCTTTTATTGTATCATGGCCCCGCCTTGGTTGGCAAGGACTCTCCCGCCCCTGGACGAGATTTCCCAGGGGATGCGCGTCTCTCAGCGCCGGGGATCCAGTCCCGCCCGGACGGCGATCATCTCCGCCGCCACGGACACGGCGATCTCCTCCGGCGTCTGGGCGCCGATGGCCAGGCCGATGGGGGCGTGGAGGCGGCTGTACTCCGCCTCTGTAAAGCCGGCCTCCAGCAGCCGCTCCCGGCACAGGGCCAGCTTCCGCTTGGAGCCGATGCATCCCAGGTATTTTGCCCTGCTGCGGAGCACCTGGGTCAGCACCTCATAGTCCGCCTGGTGGCCCCGGGTCATCACCACCACATAGTCATCCGCCGTCACGGTCACCTGCTCCGCAAGGCGGGTGAAATCCCCATGGATGGTCCCCTCCGCCTGAGGGAACAGCGCGGGATCGGCAAATTCCGGCCTGTCGTCAAACACCACCGGCCGGAACCCCACCGAGGCCAGCACCGGCACCAGCGCCTGGGATACATGTCCGCCGCCGAAGAGATAGACCCGGCCCGCCTTCACCGCGGGAATGGACAGCCAGCCATCCCGGAACACCGTCCGCTCCGCCAGCAGGGGCGCCAGGTCCGCCGGCGGTTCCGCCAGGTGTCGGGTGCCGGTCCGGTCCGCCAGGCCCATGGCTGTCACCCGTTTCCCCTCAATCCGCCGCAGGAACCAGGTGTTCCGGCTGCCGCCGTCCGCCTCGATCAGGTCCCGCAGGACGGCGATGGCCAGGCTGTCCCCGCCGGGGAGATATTGGTGCTGCACCGTCACATTGCCGCCGCAGACCATGCCCAGGCTGGTGTCGTCCCCCAGGACGAACCGGTACTGCCGCTGGGCGTCCGCCTTCTGCCGCAAAAGCTCCGCTGCCTCCTTCTGGCATTGGAACTCCGCGTTCCCGCCGCCGATGGTGCCGGTCAGGGTGCCGTCCGCAAACACCGCCATCATGGCCCCGGCGCCCCGGGGGGTAGAGCCCTCGGAGGCGGCCACTGTCACCAGCTCGACTGGCTGCCCCGCCTCCAGGGCGTGGACAATCTCTCTGAAAAAACTCCGCATGGTCTCTCTCCTATCAACATCCGCCGGGCCGCAATGCGTCAGATAACGCCCCGGCCCTTCAGCTCCTCCTCCAGCAGCCGCAGCGCCTGGTCCAGATAGAACTGCAGGGGCTGCGGGTCTCCCACCGCCAGGCGGATGCTGCACCGCTGGGAGGGCAGCAGGATCTTCACCGCCTCGCTGGCGCCCA
>CAMMCS010000170.1 GCA_946494635.1 uncultured Oscillibacter sp.
CCCTTCTGGCTCCCATTTTACCGCAGTTCCATAATTTGTCAATTCCCCTTTTGTCAGGAGCGGAGCAGAAGCAAACGGAGCGGGTGCTTTCGCACCCGCTCCTGTCGGTTCAAAAATCAGCCGTTGCCCTTCACCATGGAGGCGATCTCCGCGGCGAAGTTCTCCTGCTTCTTCCGCCCCGCAGGGCCGGTGCCCTGCGGGGGCCCCGTTTTCATTTTGGTTGGCCAGGCAAAGCCCGGCCTCCCCAAGATTTTCCTTCGGAAAATGCTTGTACGCCGCTGATACGGCGGCCGTGCTCCCGGCACGGCTGCATCGAGAAGAAGCAAACGGAGCGGGTGCTTTCGCACCCGCTCCTGTCGGTTCAAAAATCAGCCGTTGCCCTTCACCATGGAGGCGATCTCCGCGGCGAAGTTCTCCTGCTTCTTCTCGATGCCCTCGCCCTTCTCGAAGCGGACGGCGTCCTTGAAGGCCACCTTGCCGCCCAGCGCCTTGGCGGAGGACTCGATATACTTCTCCACAGACATGGAGCCGTCCTTCACGAACTCCTGCTGCAGCAGGCAGTTCTCGGAGTAGAACTTGTTCAGCTTGCCCAGGACGATCTTCTCCCGCACAGCCTCGGGCTTGGAGGCCATCTTGGGATCGTTCTCCATCTGGACCATCATGATCTTCTTCTCCTCGTCCAGGACGTCCTGGCCCACCTGGGACTTGTCCCAGAAGCGGGGGTTCAGCGCGGCGATCTGCATGGCCACGTCCTTGCCGATCTCCTCCACCTTCTCAGCGGGCAGATCGGTCTCCAGATTCACCAGCACGCCGATCTTGCCGCCGGCGTGGACATAGGGAACGGAGATGCCATCGGCATAGCGGGCGAACCGGCGGACCTTGATGTTCTCGCCGATGACCAGCACCATCTCCTGCTGCTGCTGGGTAACGGTCATGTCGGTGCCGACATACTTGCACTCCATCAGAGCGTCCAGGTCGGCGGGAGCCTCCTTGGCCACAGTGGCGGCCACGCCCTTGACGAAGTCCACGAACTTCTCGTTCTTGCCCACGAAGTCGGTCTCGGCGTTGACCTCGACCACCACGCCCACGCCGTCGATGACGGCGGCATAGGCCATGCCCTCGGCGGCGATGCGGCCGGCCTTCTTGGCGGAGGCGGCCATGCCCTTCTCGCGCAGCCACTCAACGGCCTTGTCCATATCGCCGTCAGAGGCCTCCAGCGCCTTCTTGCAATCCATCATGCCCACGCCGGTCATCTCGCGCAGGTTCTTTACATCAGCTGCGGTAAAAGCCATTTTGAATTCCTCCAAACAGATTTGGTTTCTTCAGAAAATCGCGCAGATCACTCAGCGTCAGCGGAAGCGGCCTCCTCAGCGGCGGCCTCCTCGGTCTGCTCGCCCTGCTTGCCCTCCAGCACGGCGTTGGCCATGATGGAAGAGATCAGCTTGATGGCGCGGATGGCATCGTCGTTGCCGGGGATCACATAGTCGATCTCATCAGGATCGCAGTTGGTGTCGGCAATGGCAACCACGGGGATGTTCAGCTTGTGGGCCTCGGCGATGGCGTTGCGCTCCTTCCGGGTGTCCACAATAAACAGGGCGCCGGGCAGCTTCTTCATTTCCTTCACGCCGCCCAGGTACTTCTCCAGCTTGGCGATCTCGCCCAGGTGCTTCATGACTTCCTTCTTGGGCAGCATGTCGAAGGTGCCGTCCTCCTGCATCTTCTTGAGCTGGTTCAGACGGTCCACGCGGGTGCGCATGGTCTTGAAGTTGGTCATCATGCCGCCCAGCCACCGGGCGTTCACATAGAACTGGCCGCAGCGGGTGGCCTCCTCGCGGATGGCCTCCTGGGCCTGCTTCTTGGTGCCCACGAACAGCAGGGACTGGCCGCTCTCCGCCAGGGAGCGGACGAAGTTATAGGCCTCCTCCAGCTTGCGGACGGTCTTCTGCAGGTCCACGATATAGATGCCGTTGCGCTCCGTGTAGATATAGGGAGCCATCTTGGGGTTCCAACGGCGGGTCTGGTGACCGAAGTGGACGCCCGCCTCCAGCAGGGCCTTCATGGATACGACGCTAGAATTTGCCATAGTTGTGTGTTCCTCCAATTTCAATTTAGTTGTACCTCCGGCGGCTTCATCCCCCCTGCCAACCCGGCTGTCTCAGGTGCCGGGCACAGACAGAAAGTCGACGCGCCGTGCGGAATGCTGAAATATAATACCATAAATCCCGCTGCAATGCAAGTATTTTTTCCCAAAAGTCCTGTAAAATTCCCGCTTTGTCCCCGCTTTTCTGCGGCTGCATTTCGATTTTGTGAAAGATCCCCCTTTTCTGTTGCGGCACATCAGGCCGCCTGCTATAATGGATTCCACGCCGGCGGACGCTTCTGCCGGCGAACATCGACCGCAAGAGGGGGGACTGCCATGGAACGGCAGGCAGAGGCTCAGAGCGGCTCCGTTGTCCTGCGCGAGCAGGACGTTTCGGCGCTGGAGAACATGTGTGGAGACACCTCCGGCTATTTCTACCGGATGCTGGACTATCTGGACCAGCGGATTCGGGACGGCGTGCGCCTGGGTACATTCACCGAGGAGCAGGCCAGGGCCGATCTGGACCTGGCCCTGTGGTACTCCTACGCCTGCAACAACATCGGCGACTATGACTACTACTACAAGGCCGCCCAGTGGATGCCAGCCTCAGAGCGCGCGGCAGAAGCGGCAAAAAGCGGCGTCTGGTACTATCGCTACGCCTGCGCCCTGATGTACTGCGGCCGGCTGGAGGAAGCCCGGCATTACGCAGAGGCCGGCGTGGCACTGGATCCGGACTATCCCTGGGGATGGCTGGAGGCCGGCAAGCTGCGCGCCCACTTCGGAGACCGGGCAGGCGCCCTGGAGGCGGCGGACCGGGGTCTGGCCTTGGTGCCCGGGGACTATGAGTTCACCACCCTCCGCCGGGAGATCCGGGAGGGCCGAACCCTGGAGGAGATGGAGTTCCACTGGATCGACCCGGCGTGCGATGCACTCCTGCAGGCCGGCGAGGATGAGAGTGAGCCTGAAAAGCGAATGTCCATCGCCGGAATCTGCTGCGATCAGAATAGCCTAGAAGCCATCAAGGCGGCCCTCGCCCCCACTGCATGGGAGGCGGACACCCCCTACTGCACCTTCCAGATCCCCTATCAGGGCGGCAGCCTCACTGGCCGCTTTTTCCTGAATGAAGCGGCGCTGTCCAAGGTGCCTCTCCCCTGGGTGCAGGAGCTTGTGCGGCGGCTGCCGGAGCTGGACCGCCGGGGCAGAACCTTCCTGGCCGCCCAGGCGGGTCTTGGAACAGAGGGGCTGTCTCTCGAATGGTTTGCGGTCCTGCCGGACCGGACGATGCGGCTGAGCTACGTCAGGGGGCAGGACCAGCAGCTGGTCCTCTTCGACCCCGACTTCTCTCTGAGCAAGGAGGATCAGCCCGCCCTGGCGAAGTCGGAGGGCGGCGCCTTTCTGGCCTTCGTCCTGCTGGAGACGCCCGCCTGGGATCCTGACCAGTTCCGCCGGGACCTGCGGGACCTGTACGGCATCCCCTGCCTTACCGAGATGGAGGAAAGGGATGACGGCGGCAGCGTGCTGACCTTCGAGGTGAGCGGAATGGTGGCCGCAGTCAGTCTGTATCCCTCCCCGGTTCCCCACGGAGAGGCAGAGGAAAATGCCGCCCATAATTATATGTGGCAGTCGGCAGCAGAGACTGCCGCCCGCCACCAGGGCCAGCTGCTGGTGACTGTCCTGCCCCGGGAACGGGACCACAGGGAGGCGGCCGCGCTGCAGGTGAAGCTGGTGTGTGCCGCCTGCTGTCAAAGTGGCGTGCTGGGGGTCTACGCCAACGGCACTGTGTACCAGCCGGAGTTCTACCTCAACTGCGCCAAGCCGCTGGAGGATGGCCAGCTCCCCCTGCCGGATCTGGTATGGATCGGGCTCTACCGCCGGGAGAGCGGCCTGTGCGGTTACACCGACGGGCTGCGGTCCTTCGGCAAGGATGAGATCGAGGTTTTGGATGCCCAAGCCGAGCCCGGCGACCTGCACAGCTTCCTGCTGGACCTGGCCAGCTATGTGCTGCATGAGGACGTTACCCTCCACGACGGGGAAACCATCGGCTATACAGAGGACCAGTATCTGCCCGTCTCCCGCAGCGCCGGCGTCTGGCACAGCGGCATGACGCTGAAGATCCCTTATCCGGATAATGAGTCCTGAGCCAGATTTCGCAAGCGCCCCCCCGGCCCCCGCCCCCGGGGGGGCTTGCTGCCGCCCTTGCGGGCGCGGGGCGCCCGCCCCGGGGGTCCCCCCCGGCCGGGGGCGTGCG
>CAMMCS010000171.1 GCA_946494635.1 uncultured Oscillibacter sp.
CCAACACCTACCACCTCCACCTGCGGCCCGGGGACCAGATCGTCCGGCAGATGGGGGGGCTCCACAAGTTCATACGGTGGGACGGGCCTATCCTGACGGACTCCGGCGGGTTCCAGGTGTTCTCCCTGGCGTCTCTGCGGAAAATCCGGGAGGAGGGCGTCACTTTTTCTTCCCACATCGACGGGCGGAAGATCTTCATGGGGCCTGAGGAGTCCATGCGCATCCAGTCCAACCTGGGCAGCGACATCGCCATGGCCTTTGACGAGTGCGTGGAGAACCCCGCCACCTACGAATACGCCAAGGCCAGCTGCGAGCGCACCGCCCGCTGGCTGGAGCGGTGCAAGGCGGAGCATGACCGGCTCAATGCCCTGCCGGACACGGTGAACCCGGGTCAGCTGCTCTTCGGCATCAATCAGGGGGCCACGTTTCCGGACCTGCGGGTATGGCACATGCAGCAGATCGCCCAGGTCGACTGCGATGGCTACGCCATCGGGGGCCTGGCGGTAGGGGAGCCCACGGAGGTCATGTACGAGATCATCGACGCGGTGGAGCCCCACATGCCCCAGGACAAGCCCCGGTACCTCATGGGAGTGGGTACCCCCAGCAACATTATCGAGGCCGTGGCCCGGGGCGTGGACTTCTTCGACTGCGTCATGCCCTCCCGCAACGGCCGCCATGGCAAGCTCTTCACCTGGGAGGGAACGGTGAACATCCTCAACGAGAAGTACGCTACCGATCCCCGGCCCATCAGCGAGAGCTGCGGCTGCCCCACATGCCGCAATTTCTCCCGGGCATACCTCCGGCACCTGTTCAAGGCGGATGAGGTGCTGGCCCTGCGGCTGGCAGTGCTCCACAACCTGTGGTTCTACAACGAGCTGGCCGCCCGCATCCGCCAGGCTCTGGACGCAGGGACCTTCGCCGCGTTTCGGGCCCGTTACAGCGGAAATTTGGAAAAACGCGCATAACCCCCTTGCAAAAGCTGGCATATCTGCTATAATAGTTCCATTCTGACTTTTAAGGAAAAAGGAGTTTTGCAATCATGGAAGGTGCTTCCTCCCTCATTATGCTTGTGATCGTCGTGGCTGTGTTCTACTTCATGCTGATCCGCCCGGAGAACAAGCGGAAAAAGCAGGCCGAGGCCATGCGCAACAGCCTGAAGAAGGGTGATGTCATCACCACCATCGGCGGCATTGTTGGCAAGGTTGTCACGGTGAAGCCGGACACCATCGTCATCGAGACCAGTGACGACAGGGTCCGTATGGAGCTGACCAAGTGGGCGGTGTCCACCACCGGCGTCCAGTCCAGTGATACCCAGACCTCCAAGAAGAAAGAGGAGGAGAAGCCTGCCGAGGACGACGCGGAAAAGGCTGAAGAGCCCGCCCCCGCCATCCAGGAGACCGAGGCCGCAGAGGCGGATGCGGAGAAAAAGGACTGATTCCCAGCCCGCAATCATAAAATTCCCCTCTCCTGTCATATGCTCCAACAGAGCTTGACAGGGGAGGGGATTTTTATGTCCGGAAACGGGCGGAAACAGACGGCGGTGTGGCTGGTGTTCGTCCAGGGGATCCTGGCGGCGCTGGGGATCTATCTGCTGGCGGCGGTGTTGGCCGCGCTGCTGGCGGTACGGGCGGTACTGCCGGAAGCGGGCGTCCTGCCGATGCTGGCGGCAGGGAGTTTTCTGGCCGTCTGCGCCGGCGGGCTGCTGTGTGCCCGGCGGTCAGGCTGGGGGAGCCTCCCCAGTGCCCTGGTGTGCGCCGGGGGCTTTCTGGCGGTGCTGATCGCCGTGGCGCTGCTGTGCTGGGAGGAGGCCGCCTGGCTGGGCGGCGGCGGGCTCCTGCTGCTGTGCGCCGCAGCCGGCGGCATCGCGGCCGGACTGCTGGGGGGCCGCCGGCGCCGCAGGGGCGGAAAGCGGATCCGTTCCGCAAGGAAAGCGGAAAAAGTCCGGTTGTGATTTTACACAAAAATACAGATCCTTCCAGATTTTTGCCCGCCGCGGCACCTCTCCGTGCAGAGCTGGCGGCAGGGAAACGGCGGCGGCAAATGTGGGGCGCCGCCGTTTTTCGCCTACAAGATCTTGCCCTTTTCCACGAAATTGAGGGAATGTCCCGTTCCTCAATTCACATTGTTAACATAATGTTGTTTACATAATATTTTGGCATAACTGACAAAAAACAGAAACTTCATGTAAATTCCTTGCGAAATCCGGCAAATTCAACTATATTATTAGAGACAACATCTTACGTCAACCGCTACATAAATCCGCCCGCCCCCGCATAGGATGCGGTGAGGTGAGGCGGATTGAATACAAGGACGTTGACAAAGCCGGGCCCGCTGCTCCGCCTGATCCTGCTGGCGCTGTTTTTTCTGGCCGGCGTTCTTTTGGGACAGGTTCTGGCCGGCCGCGTGCCGGCGGAGACGGGGGAGGAGCTTCGGCGGTATCTGGAGAGCTATCTGCGCCTGGGGGCTGAGCCCTCTCCGCGGACGGCGGCCTCCGCCGTGGTGATCTACTTCCGGTATCCGCTGCTGGCGTTCCTGCTGGGGTTCGCCTCCATCGGCGTGGCGCTTCTGCCGCTATTGACGGCTGCCTTTGGCCTGTTTCTCTCCTTCTCTGTGTGCTGCTTCACGGCCACCTTTGGGGGAGCGGGCGTCCTGCTGGCGCTGGCGGTGTTCGGACTGCGGTGCCTGACGACGGCGCCGTGCTATTTTCTGCTGGCAGTCCCCTCCTGGGAGACTGCCGCGGGCCTGGCAGCCGTGTCGTTTGGGAGCGGACGGCGGACTGCGCCGGTGGTTTACGGCCGGGCCTGCTGGAAGCGCCTCGGCATCTGCTGCCTGGTGCTTGCCGTCGGTGTGTGTGGAGAGCTGACGCTTTCGCCCTGGCTGCTGCGGCTGCTGCTGGAGCGCCTGCTGGGCTGAGTGCTGTGAGCAGAGAGAAGAAGAGAAGGAAGAGGGGGGAGCACCTTGGCAAGGGACGATATCGCGGATTATGGCGCCTATCTGGCAGAGGAGCGCCATGCCTCCCAAAACACGGTCAGCTCCTACCTGCGGGATGTGACCCAGTTTTCTGAGTACTTAGCGGACCGGCACGGCGCATCGCTGCGCCAGGCCGACGCCGACACGGTGCAGGAGTACATGGGCTGGATGCGGGGGCGGGGGAAGTCCGCCGCCTCGGTCACCCGGTTCCTGGCGTCCATCAAATCCTTTTACACCTTCCTGTCCTCCAGGGGCGCGGTGAAGGTCAACCCCGCCAAGGGGATTACCGCCGGCCGGGCGGAGCGGAAATACCCTGAGATCCTCACCAACAAAGAGGTGGAGCTGTTTCTGGAGCAGCCCCAGTGTGTGGACGCCAAGGGCTATCGGGACCACGCCATGCTGGAGCTGCTGTACGCCACCGGCATCCGGGTCAGCGAGCTGATCTCCCTGGATCTGGACGACCTGAACCTGGCCGCCGGCTTCATCCGCTGCGCCAGCCGCGGCAAGGAGCGGATCATACCCCTGTACCACACGGCGGTGAAAGCCCTGCAGGACTATGTGCGGGATATTCGGCCGGAGCTGATCGCGGACAGCGCGGAGACGGCGCTGTTCGTAAACATGAACGGTGAGCGTATGAGCCGTCAGGGGTTCTGGAAGATCATCAAGCACTACCAGGAGAAGGCGGGGATCGAGAAGGACATCACTCCCCACACCCTGCGCCACTCCTTTGCCGTCCACCTGCTGGAAAACGGGGCGGACCTGCGGTCCATCCAGGAGATGCTGGGCCACGCGGACATCTCCTCTACCCAGATCTACACCCATGTGGTGAACCGGCAGCTGAAGGACGTGTATCAAAAGGCACATCCCCGGGCGTGAAGCAGCGCCGGCGTGACCGCCGGCGCTGTGCGTTGGGAGTTGGAATTTTGGTGTCCGGCTGAGCCGGGCCGATCAAATTCCTTCTGCCTGCGGCGGAACACAACGATTCCTCATTCCTGATTCGATCGACCTCACAAGGCCGCCTCTTGGCGGCCTTTTTTTAATCCGGAAAAATTTCACCCGCCCGGGGAAAACAAATCCGCTCCCCAAATACTCTAATGGGTAGAGAAGAGAAAGGAGGCCCGCCATGGATCATGACGAATTCGCCCGCCGGGCGGAGGCCCTCCGGACCCGGCTGTACCGGACGGCATATCTGTATCTGGGCAGCGAGGCCGACGCCCTGGAGGCCGTGGACGAAGGCGTCTACCAGGCCCTGCGGGCCCTGCGGCAGCTGCGCCAGCCAGACTTCTTCGAGACCTGGCTCACCCGGATCGTGCTGAACGAGTGCCACCGGGAGCTCC
>CAMMCS010000172.1 GCA_946494635.1 uncultured Oscillibacter sp.
CCAGCAGGGCCCCTACCTCGCATAATATCGTACCTTTCGGATCGGTGACCACATACGAAGAATGGCACTGGAGGAGCGAAGGCTTGACAAAGAACCTTGTCTTTCCGCTGCCGGAACCGCCGATGACCAAAATATTCTTGTTCCTGGCGTACTTGGGCTCCTTGGGGCGGCTCGACATGGTGATCCGCTCCGTCTGGGTCATGGGGATGTTGTTGAAAAAATCCTTGTCCATGTACAGCTGGCAGCTCACCTGCATCTTCCTGGTGTTCATGGCTATCAGCATGGTCATCACCCAGCTGGTGGCGAAAAAGAACCTTCGCTGCGCCGCCCAGCGCCAGGAGACCATCGGCGAGCTCACCGGCATTGTGGAGGAATACTACAACGGCCGGGATGTCATCAAGGCCTACAACCACGAGGAGGAGAGCCTGGCCCAGGTGGCCGCCTCCGCCGAGCGGAACCGCGCCGCCAACCAGAAGGCCGACTTCCTCACCAACTGCGTCAACCCCCTCATCCGCCTGCTGACACGCCTGGCCAATGTGGTCATCGCCATCATCGCGGGCAAGGCCATGCTGGACGGCGCCATGACCGTGGGCGTGGTCAAGGCCTTCTTCCAGTACGTCAACCAGACCGCCGAGCCCCTCACCGAGGCCTCCTTTATGATCAACTCCCTCCAGTCCGCCCTGGCCTCCGCCAAGCGCACCTTCCAGCTGCTGGACGAGGAGGAGGAGCGCCCCGACCCGGAAAAGCCCGCCCTCTTGGAAAAGGCCAAGGGCAGCATCGCCTTCCAGCACGTCAGCTTTGGCTACAGCCCGGAGAAGCTTTTGATGAAGGACATCAGCTTCCAGGCAAAGCCCGGCCAGAAAATCGCCGTGGTGGGCAGCACCGGCGCGGGCAAGACCACTTTGGTGAACCTGCTCATGCGCTTTTACGAGGTCAACAGCGGCAAAATCACCATCGATGGCGTGGACGCCGCCGCCATGACTCGGGGCGGCCTGCGGGACAACTTCGGCATGGTGCTGCAGGATACCTGGATGTTCTCCGGCACCGTGGCGGAGAACATCGCCTACGGCAAGCCGGACGCCACCCCCGAGGAGATCGTGGCTGCCGCCAAAGCCGCCAAGGTGGACTACTTCATTCGCACCATGCCCCACGGCTACGACACCATGCTGGACAACGAGGCCGCCAACCTCTCCGCAGGCCAGCGGCAGCTGCTCACCATCGCCCGGGTGTTCCTGCGGGACCCGCCCATCATCATCCTGGACGAGGCCACCTCCAGCATGGACACCCGCACCGAGGTGGAAATCGGCAAGGCCATGAAGCAGCTGATGCGCGGCCGCACCAGCTTCGTCATTGCCCACCGGCTGTCCACCATTCGGGATGCGGACATCATCCTGTTCATGGAGCATGGCAACATCATCGAGCAGGGCAGCCACACAGAGCTGCTGAAAAAGAAGGGCGCTTACGCCGCCCTGTATTACAGCCAGTTTGAATAGAACACGAGAAGAAATTTTCGAAAAGCATTCCTGGGTGGATTTTGAAGCACAGAGTATCTGCAAAGCCGCTCAGGTCGGAAAGGCCGCATAGGCTGCTAGTGAGGAGGAATCGTCATGAAGTCTACTTACTTTTTCGCCAAGACACCGCCGCTGAAGCTGTTTTTTGCCACCTCCATCCCCGGGATGGTGAGCATGCTGGCGTCGTCCCTGTACCAAACCATCGACGGCGTGTTCGTGGGCCAGTTTTTGGGTGCCACGGCTTTTGCCGCCATCAACCTGGCCATGCCCTTTGTGGTCATCAACTTCGCCCTGGCGGATTTGATCGGCGTAGGCTCCGCGGTGCCTATTTCCGTGTGCCTGGGCAAAAAGCAGGGGAGAGAGGCCAACAACATCTTCACCTGCAGCTGTCTGCTCATCATCGCTACCGGCGCGGTGGTAGGCGGGGCGCTGTTTGCCGCCGCTCCCCTGCTCATCCAGCTGATGGGCGCCCAGGGGGACTTTGCCCAGCTGGCCACCCAGTATTTGCGGGTATACGCCATCTGCTCCCCTCTCACCACCATCGTCTACGCCCTGGACAACTACCTGCGGATTTCCGGCTATGTCCGGGGCAGCATGGGGGCCAATATCCTCATGTCCTGCGTCTCCGCCGTGCTGGAATTCCTGTTCCTGGGCGTGTTCCGCTAGGGCATCTGGGCGGCGGCTCTGGCCTCCTGCTGCGGCATGCTGGTGTGCGCCCTGGTGGCTCTCATCCCCTTTTTCCGGGGCGTGGCCATCCTCCATTTCTGCCGGCCCCGGTTTTCCTGGAAAATGCTCCGGCAGATCATCGCCTGCGGCAGTCCCAGCTTTTTGAACAACATCGCCAGCCGTATCACCTCCATCATTATGAACGCCCTGCTGGTGCGCCTGGGCGGGGAGACCGCCGTGTCTGTCTACGGCGTGCTCATGTTCGTGGACGGCTTCATCCAGCCCCTGCTCTACGGCATGTGCGATTCCGTCCAGCCCGCGGTGGGGTTTAACTGGGGCGCCCGGAAGTTTTCCCGGGTGCGGGCCATTGAGAAGTGCTGCTTTGTGGCAGCGGCGGTTGTGTCCGTCCTCTCCGTGTTTGTCATCGCCCTGTTTCCGGCGCAGATCACAGGTCTGTTCATCGCCGGTGGGACGCAGGAAGTGCTGTCCATGTCCGTGGGCGCTCTGCGGCTGTTTTGCCTGACCTACTTTGTCCGCTGGCTTTCTTTCGCCACCCAGAGCTATATGCTGGCCATTGAGAAGTCCCTGCCCGCCTCGGTGATTTCCGTGTCCACCGCCCTGGTGTTCCCCGTTATTTTGCTGGGGGTGCTGTGGCCTTTGGGCCTCAACGGCATTTGGCTGAACCTGGCCGGGGCGTCCCTGCTCTCCGGCGTCATGTCCCTGTTCATCCTGCGGAAGATCCGGCCACAGCTGCACCAGCCGGACTCCGTGGAGGAGCCCTCGGCGGAAGCCTGATAGCTGACGCAGAAATATACTGATTTGGGACGGTGATGCGATGATCGAAACGGATGAACAACGAGACGGGGAACTGATTCCTGCATGTGGAAACCAGTCCCCAGAAACCTGTTTTGTGTGAGAAGTTTTCCCAGGAAGCTTTCAGAAACTACGACCTTAGAGTAAAAAGGAGCCGATTGTTATGAATCGTATTATCACCATCAGCCGGGAGTTTGGCAGCGGGGGCCGGGAGCTGGGCCGCCGCCTGTCGGAAAAGTTGGGTTTCGCCTATTACGACCAGGAAATCATTCAGGAGATTGCCCGCCGCACCTCCCTGTCGGAGCAGTATGTCCAGGCCATTGTGGAGCACCGCCCCGCCTTTTCCTATCCCATCCACATTGGCCACAGCTTCTACCCGGCCTCCAACCAGCCCTTTGAGCAGACGGTGTCCATTTACCAGGAGCAGATGGAGATCATCCAGGAGATGGCGGCCAAGTCCAGCTGCGTCATTGTGGGCCGCTGTGCCGACTAAATCCTGCGGGACCGCCAGCCCTTCCGCGTCCTGGTTTACGCCAATATGGAGAGCAAGCTGAAGCGTTGCCGGGAGAAAGCCCCCGTTGAAGAGCACTTGACCGACCGGGAGCTGAAGCAGAAGATCCAAAGCGTGGACCGCCGCCGGGCCAAGTTCTACGAGCTGTATACCGGCAGCCCCTGGCGGAATATGGAAAACTTCGACGTGTGCGTCAACACCACCCATGTCTCTGTTCGGGCTTGGGTCCCATTCCTGGCCAGTCTGCTGGAGTCGGAGAAATAGGGCAGAGGGGTTCCAATCACTTGTCTGGAACAGCTTTCCAGGCTGCGAGTTTGCCTTTCAAGATGGCTTGCGCACTTTCCCCAAATTGGGAGAATCGCAGACCGGGATGAAAGCGCCATGAGTTGGGCCGGGGCCATAAGAAAATCAGCGGCCACCAGAACGCCGCTGTTGACGCTACGGAGCCATACCGTATACTCCGGTGAATGGTGAGGCACGGTTCCTTTAAGCCGATGTCCCGCCAAATCAGCCAGCACACCTCGCCGGTACGAAGCCCGGCGAAATCACTAGGCTTTCATCTCCACAAACCACCGCCCTCCTGTCTCGTAAAGATAGGTTTCCTTCCCTTTAATTTTCACAATATAGCGCCGGGCCAGCTCTCCTGTGGTGTGGGCCTTGCCAGGAGCCGCCTCCCGGCTGTCTTCAATCTCGTAGACCGGTCCGGTGGCCAGGACGATTTTCTGCGGCCGCACGGAGCCGTCAATGTAGTGGGTGGCCACCACTTCCACATATTGCTTGCGGCGGGCAACGTCCTTCACGCGGA
>CAMMCS010000173.1 GCA_946494635.1 uncultured Oscillibacter sp.
CGCCCAGCATCAACACCCCGGTCCGCCGGCTCTCCGGCGGCAATGTGCAGAAGGTCCTGGTGGGCCGGGAGATCGCCCAGGAGCCCTCCGTGCTGATGACGGCCTATGCCGTCCGGGGGCTGGACATCAACACCTCCTACACGATCTATAACCTCCTGACGGAGGAAAAGCAGAAGGGCGTGGCCGTCATCTTCGTGGGTGAGGATCTGGATGTGCTGCTGGAGCTGTGCGACCGGATCCTGGTCCTCTGCGCGGGCCATGTCAACGGCATTGTGGACGGCCGGACCGCCACCAAGGAGGAGGTCGGCCTGATGATGACCAATCTCAGGAAGGAGGCGGCCGGCGCATGAGCGCACCTGTGACCCAACACGAGCCCGCTGTCCGCATGGTCAAGCGGGATACCATTCCCACCTGGAAGGCCTGGGGCATCCGCCTGCTGGCGGTGGTGCTGGCTCTGCTGCTCAGCGGCCTGTTTATCTTCGCCGTCACCAAACTGAATCCTGTCGCCGTGTATCGGGGCATGTTTGAGGGGGCCTTCGGCTCCGAGCGCAACACCTGGGTGACGATCCGGGACGCCATGATGCTTCTGTGCGTCGGCGTTGGCCTGGCTCCCGCCTTCAAGATGCGGTTCTGGAACATCGGCGCCGAGGGACAGATCCTGATGGGGGGCATCCTCACCGCCGGACTGATGATCCATCTGGGCTACACCTTCTCCACCCCCGTCCTGCTGTGCATCATGGCCCTGGCAAGCATTGCGGCCGGCGCCATCTGGGGCCTGATCCCCGCCATTTTCAAGGCGCGCTGGGGGACCAATGAAACGCTTTTCACCCTGATGATGAACTATGTGGCCATCCAGCTGACCAGCTACTGCGTGGCCCTGTGGGAGAATCCCGCCGGCTCCAACACCGTGGGCATCATCAATATGCAGACCCGTGCCGGCTGGTTCCCCAAGATTCTGGGACAAGACTGCATGCTCAATGTGATCCTGGTGATGACGCTGACGGTGGGGATGTTCCTCTACCTCAAATACACCAAGCAGGGCTATGAGATCGCCGTGGTGGGCGAGAGCGCCAATACCGCACGCTACGCCGGCATCAAGCTCAGCCGGGTCTATATCCGCACCATGGCCATCTCCGGCGCCATCTGCGGCCTGGCCGGCTTCATCTCCGTGGCCGGGGCCGGACACACGATCTCTGTCGATACCGCCGGAGGCCGGGGCTTCACCGCCATCATCGTGGCCTGGCTGGCCAAGTTCAACACCTTCGTGATGATCCTGATTGCCTTCCTCCTGGCCTTCCTGGACAAGGGCGCCATTGAGATCGCATCCCAGTTCAACCTGAACAACGACGCTTCCAACATCATCACCGGCATCATCCTCTTCTGCATCATCGGCAGCGAGTTCTTCATCAATTACAAACTGGTGTTCCACCGCAGAAAGGAGGCGGCCGGCAAATGAGCATGACGCAATTCATCTCCCTGTTCCAGGCAGCCATCGTCTTCGGCACGGTAATCCTCTACGGCGCCATCGGCGAGATCCTGACAGAGAAGAGCGGCAACCTGAACCTGGGCGTACCGGGCATCATGTACCTGGGCGGCATCGCGGGCCTGGCAGCCTCCTTCTTCTATGAGCTGGACAATCCCGCCCCCAACCCGGCGGTTTGCCTGGTGCTGAGCTTTCTGGCGGCTTTTGCGGCGGCGGCGCTGGGCGGCCTTCTCTTCAGCTTCCTGACCATCACTCTCCGGGCCAACCAGAACGTGACGGGCCTTGCCATCACCATCTTCGGCGGCGGCGTTGCCAACTTCTTCGGCGGCAGCCTGAACACCCTGGCAGGCGGCGTGGGCCAGATCTCGGTCGCCGCCACCAGCGCGGTGTACCGCGCCAAGATCCCCGGCCTCAGCTCCCTGACCATCGGTGACTTCCCGCTGGGGAACCTGCTGTTCGGCTACGGGTTCATGGCCTATCTGGCCATTGCGGCGGCCATTGTCCTGTGGTACTTCCTCACCCGCACCCAGTCGGGCCTGAATCTGCGGGCTGTGGGGGAAAATCCCGCCACCGCTGATGCGGCGGGCATCAACGTCACCCGGTATCAGTATCTGGCCACCTGCATCGGCGCCGGCATCTCCGGCCTGGGCGGCCTGTACTACACCATGGACTATATCAAGGGCACCTGGGGCAACGACGGTACCATCGAGTCCCTGGGCTGGCTGGCTCTGGCCCTGGTGATTTTCTCTGTGTGGCGGCCGCTGAATACCATCTGGGGCTCCTACCTCTTCGGCGCACTGACCTGGCTGTACTTCTACATCCCGAATTTGACCCGAAAGGACATGGAGCTGTTTAAAATGCTGCCCTATCTTGTGACCATCGCGGTGCTGATTCTGATTAGCACCCGGAAGAAGCGGGAAAACCAGCCGCCTGCCCATTTGGGCCTCTCCTATTTCCGGGAGGAACGCTGACGCCCTCTTTCGGCCATAGAGGAACGTGGAAAGCGCCCCGTGCCGCACGGCACGGGGCGCGCTCTTTTATCTTGTCCAGGCCCTCCTGCCGGTTCCCGTCCGCCGCAGGGGCAGGACAGCAGATCCGGGGGCTCTCAGGCAAAATCGGGTGTCTGCTTTCTCTCAGTCATTCCGCACCTGGTGATGCCGGGCGGCGGTCAGGATGTTTTTCATCAGCATGGCCCGGGTCATGGGGCCCACACCGCCGGGCACCGGCGTGATGTAGGAGGCCCGGGGCTCCACTCCGCTGTAGTCCACATCGCCGCAGAGCTTCCCGGCCTCGTTGCGGTTCATGGCCACGTCGATGACCACGGCCCCCTCCTTCACCATGTCAGCGGTGATGAGGCCCACCCGCCCCACGGCGGATACCAGGATGTCCGCCTGCCGGGTGAGGCTGGCCAGGTCCGGCGTTCTGGAGTGGCAGATGGTCACCGTTCCGTCCTGCTGGAGCAGCAGCATGGCCATGGGCTTGCCCACGATATTGCTGCGGCCCAGCACCACGCACCGCTTTCCCCGGACCGGGATGCCGTATTCCCGCAGCATCTCCATGACGCCGGCAGGGGTGCAGGGCAGGAACACCGGGTCGCCGGCCATCAGCCGGCCCACATTGTAGGGGTGGAAGCAGTCCACATCCTTGTCCCTGGCAATGGCGTTCAGCACAGCAGCCTCATCCAGATGCCGCGGCAGGGGGAGCTGGCACAAAATGCCGTCCACCTGCGGGTCCCGGTTCAATTCTTCGATCAGCCCCAGCAGCGTCTCCTGGGAGGTATCCTCCGGCAGGGCATGCTCAAAGCTCAGGAAGCCGCACGCGGTGCAGTCCTTTTCTTTTCCGGTGACATACACCCGGGAGGCGGGATCATTCCCCACCAGAATCACCGCCAGGCCCGGCCGCCGGAGCAGGCCCTTCGCCGCCGCTGCCGTCTGCGCCTTAACCTTGTCCGCCAGAGCCTTTCCGTCAATGCGTATCGCCATCGCGCGCTTCCTCCGTCTCCTCCTCTGCCGGTGCCTCCGCCGGAGGTTCTTCTCCCTCCGGCACAGCGTCTGTCCGGCCAGATGCCTCCTCCGGCTTGTCCGCCTCATTTGTCTCCGCCGGGGATTCCTCTCCGGCCTCCGCCTCCGCCGCAGCAGCTGCCGCCGCCACCTGGTTGACCAGCAGCTCCTCCGGCGTGTGCTTTTTGATCCTGATGTTGTAGAACAGCATCACCGCCGCCGCTGCCGCCAAAAGCAGGCTCAGCGCCTGAGACACCCGGATGGGCTCCCCGAGGAACGTCCAGTCAAAGAGGTACAGGCTGTCTGTCCGCAGGCCCTCGATCCAGGCGCGGCCCAGGCCGTACCAGAGGAAGTAGAACCAGGTGTTCTCCCCGTCAAACCGGCGGGCCCTGGACACCACCAGCAGGATCAGAAGCAGCCCGACCAGGTTCCACAGGCTTTCGTACAGGAAGGTGGGATGCACCTCCGCATACTCCCAGGAGCTGACCCAGATCCGCATGCGCCAGGGCAGCGTGGTGGGCGCGCCGAAGGCCTCCCGGTTGATGAAGTTGGCCCAGCGGCCGATACACTGGCCCGCCAGCAGGCCGATCACCGCCAGATCCGTCATGGCGCCGAATTTGATTTTCTTGTGCCGGGTGTAGAAAAAAGCCACAATGGCCCCGGCGATCACCGCACCGTAGATAGCCAGCCCCCCGTCCCAGACAGCGATCATCTCGCCCCAGTTCAGGCTGCCGTCGGCATTGCGGTAGAGATCCAGATAAAAGATCACATAGTACAGCCTGGCCCCAATGATACAGCTGGGCACCGCCCAGAGCA
>CAMMCS010000174.1 GCA_946494635.1 uncultured Oscillibacter sp.
GTCGTACCTAAGTCGATACCGATTACCTTAGACATAATGATTGCCTCCAATTTATGATCAAATAATTCTTATAATTTGTAAGCTATCTTCCAGAGTGGAGAGTTGAGAGTAAAGAGTGAAGATTCGGAGTCCGGCGAAGCCGGACGATTTGAAATCATCCGCCTCAGGCGGATCCCGTATCTCAACTTTTCACTCTCCACTCTTCACTCTTTCTTTGCGTTAATTTGCGACTTGCACGATGGCATGTCTCAAGACTTTATCACCCAGCGTAAAGCCCGCCTGGAACACCTGGCTCACCACATTTTCGCCGAAGTTCTCGTCGTCGATGTGCATGACGGCGTTGTGCTTCTCCGGGTCAAAGGGTTGGCCCAGGGCCTCCATCTCCGTGACGCCCAGCTTCTTCAGGATCTCCTGGTACTGGTGGAAGATCATCTCCAGCCCCTTCTTGTGGGGGGAGTCCTCGTCGCCCTCGGTGGACACGGCCCGCTCCAGGTTGTCGTACACCGCCAGGAACTCCCGGATGGTGTCCGCCTTGGCGTCCTGATAGAGGCTGTCCTTCTCCTTGGCGGTGCGCTTGCGGTAGTTGTCGTACTCCGCCGTCAGCCGCACGAACTGGTCCTTCACGGACTCCAGCTGCTTGGCGGCCAGCTCCGCCGCCTCCATCTGGGACTGGGTCAGGGTGTAGGTCTTTTCCTTTTTCTTTTTGCCCTTCCCGGGCTTCTCCGCCTTTTCGGCGGCCTGGCTCCCGCTCCCCTCCGCGGGAGGCGCCTCCTCCTGCGGGGCCGCTGTCTCCGGGGCGGCCGGCTGCTCCTCCGGCGTCTCCTCCGCGGGCTGTTTCGTCTCTTCGCTCATTCTTTTGCATCCTCCTTCGGGGGCAGCTCCTGTTTGCCGAACAGCCGCGTCAGCCCCTCCGCAAAACCGGAGAGCCGGGCGGCCACCGCCCCGTAATCCATTCTGGTGGGGCCCACCACGCCGATCAGGCCCCGCATGTTGTCTCCAATGTCATAGCTGGCCACCACCACGCTGGTGTCCTGCAAAGCCTCGCTGACGTTTTCCGGGCCAATCAGGATCTTCATGGGGCCCTCGTCCGGCACCGGGAGGCTCTCCTTGCTGTCGGACAAAAAGCTCATCAGCTGGTGGGCCTTGTCGGCGTCCCGGAACTCCGGCAGCTTCAGAAGCTGGCTGGCGCCCACGGTGAACACCTCTTTCTGCCCCGCCTCCTCCAGCACATCCGCCGCGTAGGCGATGGTCTGGCTCAGCAGCAGGAACATCTGAGGCGGCACCTGGTCGGATACGCCCATCAGGCGGCGGTTCATCTCGTCTGCGGAAACGCCGGTAAAATTGCTGTTCAGCAGGTTCACCAGGGTGGGCATCTGCTCCGGATCCACCTTCAGCTGCATCCGCAGCAGCTGGCTTCTCACCCGGTCGTCCCCCATCATCATCACTACGATGCAGCTGTGGTCGTCCACCGGCAGCAGCTCAAACCGCCGGGCGGTCATCTTGCCCCTGCCGCTGGCCGCCACATAGGCCGGGTACCGCATCAGGGCGCTCACAGCCCGGCCGGCCTGGGAGATCACCTGATCCAGCTCCTCCATCTTCGTCTGGAGGGACTGGTTGATCTTCTCCGTCTCCGCCACGGACAGCCGCTGGCGCTCCATCAGCTCGTTGACATACAGCCGGTAGCCCTTCGGGGAGGGGACCCGGCCCGCGGAGGTGTGAGGCTGCTCCAGATAGCCCAGCTCCGTCAGGTCTGACAGCTCGTTGCGGATGGTGGCGGAGCTGACGCCCCCCATCTCCGCGGCGATGGCCTTGGACCCCACCGGCTCAGCCGTGCGGATATAATCCTCTACCACCACCTTCAGTATTTGCTTTTTCCGGTCCGTAAGTTCCACAAAAAGCACCTCTGGCTGGACAGATTGTCTCAATCGTTTTAGCACTCCATTCTCCGGAGTGCTAAAACGAGTTTACCACCCCGCTCCTCCATTGTCAACGGATGGATATAAACAAATTGTAAACAAATGACGGTGGATTTTTGAACGATTTCTCCTCAGAAAAAAATCGCCCCGGAGCCGCCTTTTTCGGCGGTCTCCGGGGCGCGCACACCGGCCGCAGAGGCGATCACAGCCGGAGCCGGCCGGTCTGCCGGGCCACCAGCCCCGCCCGGCGCAGAGGCGGCAGCAGCGCGCTGAACAGCAGGGCCAGCAGCGCCGTCTGTACCGGCAGCATGATGAGGTTCTTCACGGCGCTGAGGGAGGCGCTGGCGTACCAGGTCTCCAGGCTGAAGCGGCCGCTGCTGTTGAGAATGGCCATCCAAAGCGCCCCCAGCACCACATTCTGGAGATTGGTCAGCAGCTTGGCGCAGAAGATCCGGCGAAGGGTCAGGGGCGCCCGGTAGAAAAACAGGGCATAGGTCAGCACGCCCAGCATGGTGGTCAGGGTGTAGCCGGGGAAAAACGGATATCCGCCGCCCCCTGTGAGGAAGAAGCTGAGAAGATCCTCGGCGCAGGCAAAGAGCAGCCCCAGTACCGGGCCGCAGACCCAGGCGCAGACGGATCTGGCCAGAAAGCCCCAGGTGACCCTGGCCCCCCCAAAGAGGGGCACAGACGGGATCTGCGCCAGCACAACGCACATGGCGATCATCAGCGCGGCAAACATCAGCTTCCGCAGATCCCGGAGCTCCCGGGACGCCTGGCTCCAATAGGCGGCGGAAAAGGGGGTGGAAAACATAAAAAGGCCTCCTTCTGTTTTTCGGCAGTCCGGTAACCGGAGATGCCGCACAGAGGGAGACGGAAAGGAGTCCCGGTATGCGGCAGCGGGATGCGGGACGCGCACTGCGGGCCTCTGCCCTTTCGTCCGGAAAGCAACTCCCCGTCTTTCCGGCACTGGATGGGACACGCGCGTACCTACTCTGCCAGTTGCTCCCATTATAACCCTTTCGCAGAAAAACGCAAGAGGGGCCGGCTTTTTCTCTCTGCCGGCAGGCAGGGCCTCCCGCAGGGGCGGCCGCGCCGGCGGGAGGGCAGGCGCGGGACGGCGCGGCCCGCCTTGCCGGGGCTGGACAAATGCCCCGGATCGGAAGATCCGGGGCATTTGATGATTCTGCTGCAGGGCGGGGAGATTACTGCTGGGGCGCAGCGGCGGCCTCTTCCGCAGCCTTCTTGGCAGCGGCGGCCTTCTCCGCCTGGGCCTTCTTGACGGCCTTGTACTTCTCCTTCTCCTCCGCGGTGGCGATGGGAAGGATGGCGTCCCGCGGGCAGACCTTGGTGCAGAGCTTGCAGCCCACGCACTTGTCGTAGTCGATGACGGCCACGCCGTTCACCACGTGGATGGCGTCCTTCTTGCACTCCTTCTCGCACAGGCCGCATCCGATGCAGGACTGAGAGCAGACACTCATGGCGGCCTTGCCCTTGTCCTGGTTGGCGCAGGCCACCCGGACCTTCTTGGACACGGGGACCTCCGTGATCAGGTGGCGGGGGCAGGCCTTGGCGCAGGCCATGCAGTCGGTGCACTTGTCCGGATCCACCACGGCGGCGCCGTTGGGGCCGATGGACATGGCGCCGAACTGGCAGGCGGCCACGCAGGAGCCGAAGCCCAGGCAGCCGAACTGGCACTCCAGGGGACCTGCGGCCACCTTGGTGGCGGACAGGCAGTCCTTCACGCCGATGTACTCATACCGCTTGACGGCGTTGGTGCCGCCGTTGCAGCGGACGAAGGCCACCTTCCGCTCACCGGTGGGGGCGGCCTCGCCCATGATGGCGGCGATGGCGGCGTGGTTCTCCGCGCCGGCGGGGGCGCAGGCGTTCACCGGGGCCTCGCCCGCCAGGATGGCGGCGGCGCAGCCGGAGCAGCCGGGATAGCCGCAGCCGCCGCAGTTGGCGCCGGCCAGATGGCTGAGGATCTCCTCTTCCCGGGGGTCCTTTTTCACTTCAAAAATCTTGGAGGCCACGGCCAGGACAAAGCCGAACACGGCGCCGAGGACACCCAGCACCACAATGGCCGCAATGACATTACCGATATCCATTTTTCTCCTGCCTCCTTACCAGACCTTCAGGCCAGAGAAGCCCATGAACGCAAGGGCCATCAGACCAGCGGTGACCAGGGCGATGGGGAAGCCCTCAAACGCCTTGGGATAGTCCGCGAACACCAGGCGCTCCCGGATGCTGGCGAACAGCACGATGGCCAGCAGGAAGCCCAGGCCGCCGGTGATGCCGTAGACCACGGACTCGATGAAGTTGTAGTTGTTCTGCACGTTCAGCAGCACCACGCCCAGCACGGCGCAGTTGGTGGTGATCAG
>CAMMCS010000175.1 GCA_946494635.1 uncultured Oscillibacter sp.
GCACATCGTTGTTCCGCACGGTGAGGATGATGTTGGAGTGGGTGCCCCGGATCTCACTGATGCCGATGCCGGCGGTGGTAATGACCTCCGCCCGGGCGTACAGCGCCGTCTCGTCCTGCTTGATCATCACCACCACATGGCGGTCCTCCACCAGCCGGATGGCCGCGTCGCTGATCTCCGGGGTGATGTCCTCCAGCAGCTGAAGGCCCTTTTCCGGATTCGCGAGGCACGCGCCCAGAGCTGCGGCGTACTTCAATCCCACCCGGGGAAAGCCGGGGATGCCCACGCTCATGCCGTTTTTGTAGATGCCGGGGTTGACCTCCACCTTGACGGAGACGATCTCACCGCCGATGGCGTGGCTGGCATCGGCAGTGGCCAGGGCCACGCACACGGGCTCCGTGCAGCCCAGGGCGGGGACAACCTCCTGATGCAGCAGGGTCAGCAGTTCTTCTTTCGTAATCATGGGAAAGCTCCTTTCTTCACCGCGCGGATCTCCAATGGTCCGTGTTTTCTTCTAATCTATCATACAAGCAATTCCAATGCCAACTTTTTTTATTGGATGGGACGCCGGAAATCCGCCCCGGCTCTTGAAATTTTGTCTGAACCGTGAGAAAATGGTCAAAGAAACTGGTTAATTGGAGGATATCATGAAAAAGAAAGCCATCTCCATCATCGCCCTGGATCCCCGGGCCGGGCAGTCCTACGGCCGGGATGTGGAGAGCCTGTTCGGGGATGTGGCGGACATCTCGGTGTTCTCGGTCATGGACGGCACCGCCATGGGGGTGCTGCCCCACGCGGACCTGTTTGCCGCCTCCACAGACGCCTTCGGTTCCCCGGAGGAACTGGCCCGCCATGTGCCTATTGACAGCCAGACTATGGCGGTGGAGGCCTCCTTCCGCTGGCAGGAGCTGCGGCGGCTGAAGGAGCTGCCCGCCGGCAGCCGGGTGCTGTTCGTCAACATGACAGAGACCATGGCCCGGGAGGCCATCGCCCAGCTGGAGCAGTTCGGCATCACCCAGGTCCACTGGATCCCCTTCTACCCCGGGGCGGAGCTGCCGCCGGACGTCCACATCGCCGTGACGCCGGACGAGATGCGGTATGTGCCGGAGGAGATCGAGACCAAGATCGACGTGGGGCAGCGGGCCTGTACCTCCGGCATGATGATCGAGATTGCCCTGCGGCTGGGGCTGGAGCACCTGCTGGAGTCCGAAAGGTTCCAGGCCTATTTCCAGTCCATCGCCACCAGCAACTACAGCTTTGACCGGATGTTCGCCCGCTCCATCCGGCTGGAGAGCCAGTTCCATATTTTAATGGAGACGCTGGAGGACGGCGTGGTGGGGGTCAACGAGAAGGGGGAGGTCTTTGCCTGCAACCGCCACGCGGAGGAGATCACCCGCACCAGCGCGGATCTGGTGGTTGGAAAGCCCGCCTCCCAGGTGTTCCCCTATATCCCCTTCGCAAAGTGCCTGCAGGAGCGGGAGCGGCTGCCCATCAAGGTCATGCCCCTCAACGGTGCCAACATCAGTCTGGGCGTCGTACCGGTCATGCGGCAGAGTGCCTGCATCGGCGCCTTCGCCATTCTGCAGCGGTTCAACGAAGTGGAAGCCCGGCAGAGCCAGCTGCGCAACCAGCTGCTCCACAAGGGATACCGGGCCAAGTACAGCTTTGAGGATGTGATCGGCCGGTCAGATGCCATCGAAGCCACCAAGGCGGTGCTCCGCCGGATGGCTGTCAGCGAAAGCCCCGTCCTGCTGATCGGTGAGACCGGCACCGGCAAGGAACTGTTCGCCCACGCCATCCACCAGGCCTCCCGCCGGAAGGACGGCCCTTTTGTGGCCATCAACGTGGCGGCTTTCCCGGAAAACCTGCTGGAGAGCGAGCTCTTTGGCTACGAGGAGGGCGCCTTTACCGGCGCCAAGCGGGGCGGCCGGCTGGGTCTGATGGAAATTGCCCACCGGGGCACCCTGTTTCTGGACGAGGTGGAGGGCATGAGCCCCGCCCTCCAGGTGAAGCTGCTGCGGGTGCTGCAGGAGCGGGAGATCATGCGGGTGGGCGGCAGCAGCGTCATTCCCATTGATGTACGCATCGTGGCCGCCACCAACGAATCCCTGGAGCGCCGGGTGGAGCAGGGCACCTTCCGCCGGGATCTCTACTACCGCCTCAGCACGCTGCCTGTGGTGATCCCGCCTCTTTCCCAGCGGGGAGATGACCTGTTTTTGCTGCTGGAGCACTTCCAGCAGGAGCTTGGCGCCCATTTCTCCCTCTCCCCGCAAGTGCGGGCGTTTCTGAAGGGCTACTCCTGGCCCGGCAACATTCGGGAGCTGCGAAATGTCATGGAGTACTTTCTCTATACCGGCCACGATCCCATTACCATTGAGGATCTTCCCCCCACCGTGCTGCACAGGGCGCCCCGCCCGGCGTATCCGCATCCGCTGCCTGCGCCGCAGCCCCCCTCCGACGTGTTCCGCTTTGTTCTGGAGCAGCTGTATCAGGCCTCGGAGGCCCGGCAGCCCATCGGCCGCGACCGGCTGCTGCAGCTGGCTCACGAGGCCTTTCTTCCCACCTCCCAGCAGGAGATCCGGTCTGTCCTGGCCAAGCTGTCCGAGGAGGGCCTGGTTCGGGTCAGCCGGGGCCGGGGCGGCAGCCAGCTGACCGCTGAAGGCCGCCGCCTGGTTGAAAATGGTCAATTTTGAATTTTTTTAACCAGAAAAACCATTTAATTTGTCATCCCGCAGAGAATAGGCAGCAGTTCCCACGCCGGGCAGCTTCGTCGATTCGCCGAAGTTGCCCGGTGCTTTTTTGTCAGATCCCCTGATTGTTGTCTTCTGTCCCGGAGGATGCGGGACACATCTTTGATTTTAACGAAAAACTGGCATGAAGATTGCTATATAACAGGGCAGCATGCGTCAAAATACCGCAGAAAGGATGGATGTGACAATGACCTATCAGTTCGACACCATCGTGGACCGGTCCAACAACCACTCCGCCAAATATGACGAGCGGAAGAAGAAGTTCGGCACCGAAGACGTGATCCCCCTGTGGATCGCGGACATGGATTTCAGGACCGCACAGCCTGTCATCGACGCTCTGAAGGCCCGGGCCGAGGAGGGCATCTGGGGCTATACCGCCCGGCCGGACAGCTATTTTGAGGCCATCCGGGGCTGGCAGAAGCGCCGCAACGGCTGGGACATCGACCAGAGCCTGATGAGCTTCAGCCTGGGCGTGGTGCAGACCCTCTCCGCCTGTGTGAAGCTGTTCACCCCGGAGGGCGGCAGTGTTCTGATCCAGACGCCGGTGTACTCCGAGTTCTATGACATGACCGAGGCCTGGAACCGCAAGGTGGTTGAAAACCAGTTTGTGGAAAAGGACGGCAAGTGGACCGTGGACTGGGCCGACTTTGAGGAGAAGCTGAAAGAGGTGGATCTCTTCATCCTCTGCTCCCCCCACAACCCCCTGGGCATCGTCTGGACGGAGGAGGAGCTGCGCCGGATGATGAATCTGTGCCTGCAGTATCACGTTCCCGTGGTCTCCGATGAGATCCACTCCGACCTGATCTTCCATGGCAGGAAGCATATCCCCACCGCCTCCCTGTCCCCTGAGATCGCCGCCAATGTCATCACCGGCATCTCCGGTACCAAGACCTTCAACCTGGCAGGTCTCCAGGCCAGCACGGTGGTATTCCCCAACGCGCACAAGAAGCAGGTGTTCGACCACTACTGGCAGTGCATGGACATCCATCGGAACAACGCCTTCTCCCTCACCGCCATGGAAGCGGCCTTCAACTACGGCGAGGAGTGGCTGGAGCAGCTGCTGCCCTATATCTCCGCCAACTTCGACTATGTGGTGGACTACTGTGAAAAGCGCATCCCGAAGATCAAGACCTACGCCCCTGACGCCACTTACCTCATGTGGCTGGACTGCCGGGAACTGGGCATGACCAACGATGAGCTCCACGACTTCATGATCCAGAAGGCCAAGCTGGGCCTGAACGACGGCTGCTCCTTCGGCCGCAGCCTCACCGGCTATATGCGCCTCAACGTCGCCTGTCCCCGGGCCACCCTGGAAAAGGCAATGGCGCAGCTGGAAGCTGCCGTCAACAGCCTGTAATCCTGCACGCAGGTGCAAATGCCATACCAGATAAACGCAATATAGAGAATAAGGGAAAAAGGAGAAATGATATGGCTACTATTGAAAAGAAGAGCTTCTGGCAGCAGTACGGAAGTCTCATCCTCATCCTGGGCGGCA
>CAMMCS010000176.1 GCA_946494635.1 uncultured Oscillibacter sp.
TATCTACGGCATTGGCAGAAAGAGCGCCAAGGACATCCTGGCGCAGACAGGCGTCAACCCCGACACCCGCGTGAAGGATCTGACCGACGCTGACGAGCAGAAGCTGCGCGACGCCATTGACAGCTATACCGTTGAGGGCGACCTGCGCCGCCAGACGGCCCTGGACATCAAGCGGCTGACCGAGATCGGCTGCTATCGCGGGATCCGCCACCGCAGAGGTCTGCCTGTGCGCGGCCAGCGCAGCAAGACCAACGCCCGGACCCGCAAGGGCCCCAAGAAGACCATCGCCAACAAGAAGAAGTAAGGAGGGAGAACCAAGATGGCAACTGCAAAGGCATCCGCCGGCAAGAAGGTCATTCGCCGCCGGCGTGAACGGAAGAACATTGAGCGGGGCCAGGTCCATATCCGCTCCTCGTTCAACAACACCATGGTAACTGTTACCGATACACAGGGCAACGCGATCTCCTGGGCTTCCTCCGGCGGCCTCGGTTTCCGCGGCAGCAAGAAGTCCACTCCCTTCGCCGCACAGACCGCGGCTGAGACGGCCGCCCGCGCCGCCATGGAGCACGGCCTGAAGACCGTTGAGGTCTTCGTCAAGGGCCCCGGCCAGGGCCGTGAGGCCGCCATCCGGGCGCTGCAGGCCGTGGGCCTGGAAGTGACCATGATCAAGGACGTCACTCCCATCCCCCACAACGGCTGCCGTCCCCCCAAGCGCCGCCGTGTCTAATCAGAAGAGGAGGTAACAAGCACTATGGCTAGAAATATGCAGCCGATCGCGAAGCGCTGCAAGGCTCTGGGCATCTCTCCCGCCGTCATGGGCTATGCCAAGAAGGAGACCAACCGCAAGCCCGGCGGCCAGATGAGAAAGAAGAAGAGCGAATACGGCATCCAGCTGAACGAGAAGCAGAAGGTCAAGTTCATCTACGGCATCCTGGAAAAGCAGTTCCACGCTTACTACGAGGCTGCCGCCAAGGCCCCCGGCAAGACCGGTGACAACCTGCTGATCGCTGTGGAGCGCCGTCTGGACAACGTTGTGTATCGGATGGGCTTCGCCATGACCCGCCGCCAGGCCCGCCAGCTGGTGAGCCACGCCCACTTCACCGTCAACGGCCGGAAGGTGGATATCCCCTCCTACCAGGTGAAGGCCGGCGATGTGATCGAGGTGGCGGAATCCAGCCGTTCCTCTGAAATCTTCAAGCGCCTTCTGGGCCAGGATGCCCCTGTGTTCCTGATCCCCGCCTGGATGGAGCGGGAGAAGAATGCCCTGAAGGGCACCGTGACCCGCCTGCCCGCCCGGGAGGACATTGATGTCCCCGTGGAGGAGCACCTCATCGTTGAGTTGTACTCCAAGTAAGCGGAGGTTACCCTCAATAATGATAGGAACTGTCGGCGGCGCGCAGCAATGCGTGTCCGCAATGAGATGATGAAGGAGGGTACTGCATGATCGAAATTGAAAAGCCCCAGATCGAGTGCGTCGAGACGCCCGGAGACGCCACATATGGCAAATATGTGGTGGAGCCTCTGGAGCGGGGCTACGGCACGACCCTGGGCAATGCGCTCCGCCGCATTATGCTTTCCTCTCTGCCTGGCACCGCCCCGACCTCCATTAAAATCGCTGGTGTCCAGCATGAGTTTTCCACCATCCCCGGCGTCAAGGAGGATGTGACGGAGATCGTGCTGAACGTGAAGGGCCTGCTGACAAAGCTCCACTGCGAGAACAGCAAGACCGTCTACATTGAGGCGGTGGGCCCCTGCGAGGTGAAGGCCGGCGACATCAAGGCCGACGGCGAGGTGGAGGTGCTGAATCCCGACATGCACATCGCCACGCTGGACAGCGGCGCCACGCTGAACATGGAGATCACGCTTTCCCACGGCCGCGGGTATGTGCCCGCGGACCGGAACAAGCCCCAGCAGAATGTGATCGGCGTGATTGCTGTGGACTCGATTTACACACCTGTGTACAAGGTCAACTATACGGTGGAGCCCACCCGTGTGGGCGCCTCCAGCGACTTCGACAAGCTGACGCTGGAGGTGTGGACCGACGGGACGATCTCCGCCCGGGACGCGGTTTCCCTGGGCGCCAAGATCCTGTGCGACCACTTTACGCTCTTCACGGACCTCTCTGAAAACGTGGGCAGCAAGCCCACCGTGGTGGAGAAGGCGGAGGCCCAGCGCGACAAGGTGCTGGAGCTGACCATCGAGGAGCTGGACCTCTCTGTCCGCAGCTTCAACTGCCTCAAGCGGGCGAACATCAACACGGTGGAGGATCTGATTTCCAAAACCGAGGACGAGATGATGAAGGTCCGCAACCTGGGCCGCAAGTCCCTGGAGGAAGTCATCAACAAGCTGGCGATGATGGGCCTCCATCTGGCGGACGAGGATCCCAACAACAACTGATTCCAACGCCGGAGGAGGCTTCCCCGGCAGACCAAAATCCTGATAAGGAGGAAAACCGACATGCCCGGAACTCGGAAACTTGGCAAGCCCACTGACCAGCGCATGGCAATGCTGCGTCAGCAGGTGACGGATTTCCTGGACAAAGGCAAGATGGAGACCACCCTTGCCCGCGCCAAGGAGATTCAGCCTCTGGCTGAGAAGATGATCTCTCTCGGCAAGAAGAGCGATCTGGCCGCTTACCGGCAGGCCTTGAGCTTCATCACCCGCGAGGATGTGTGCCACAAGCTGTTCAAGGAGATCGCCCCCAGCTATGCGGAGCGCAACGGCGGCTACACCCGTGTGGTCCGCACCGGCGTGCGCCGCGGCGACGCTGCGGAGACCGCCATCATTGAGCTGGTGAAGTAACCAGCCCGAAAAAAAGCCCTTTGTCATGGGAACCTAGGACCTATGACAAAGGGCTTTTTGATTTTCCTTGCAAATGCCATTGGATCTGTTAGAATAGAATTGCAGAAGAGAGGAGGGGATTCCATGCGGATGGTCAGCTGCTATGCGTGCGGGAAACGGTACGATTACGACGATGACGGCTTCTGCCCCAAATGCGGGGCCTTCAACCAGCCGGCAAGAGAGCGGAGCGCTGCCGGCGCCCGCGTGGCGGAGGGCGGAGGAAAGCCCCCTGCTGCCGGGAAGAAGCGGGCGCAGGAGGTTCAGCGGGAGCTGGGGATGAATCTGAAGCAGATGGAAAAGGCCATGAACCAACTCCTGAAAAGCCCGCCCAGAGGCCGCCGGCTGCCGGGAGGGGACCGGTAGCGGGCTTCCCGGGGGGCCAGAGGCGGAAAGCGCTTGCCGGCGCATGAGAAACAGCGGGCGTTTGGCCCGCTGTTTTCAACGGCAGGAGCGCCGCTGCAAAAAAGAAAAAAATTAACGGGTGTAATTCCGGATGCGCCGCACAGACTATCCTTACCTAAAGGAGGTGCGGCGCGTGGCGAGAGGACGGTCCCTTTTTTTATGCCTGGCTCTGGCGCTGCTGGCAGGCTGTGCGCCCGGCGGCCCGATTATCCAGGAAACAGACGGCGCGGCAGAGATCCCGGCGGAAAACCTGATTGCCATTACGTTTGACGACGGCCCCCGCCGGGAGACCACGGAACGGCTGCTGGACGGCCTGCTGGAGCGGGGCGTCCCCGCAACCTTCTTCCTGATCGGGCGGCAGATCGCCGGCAGCGAGGACCTGATCCAGCGGATGGCGGCGGAGGGGCATCAGATCGGCAGCCACACCTGGAGCCATGTGCGGCTGCTGGGGGTGTCCCAGGACACCCTCCGGGACGAGGTGGGCCGCACACAGGCGGCGCTGGAGGAGCTGCTTGGCCCGGGGGACTACTGGCTCCGGCCGCCCTACGGCGCTGTGGATGAGGCGGACCGGACGTTGATCCAGGTGCCCATGATCAAGTGGTCCATCGACCCCCGGGACTGGGAGAGCCTGGATGCGGAAAAGGTGAAGGCAGCCGTGCTGAAGGACGCCAGGCCGGGGCAGATCATCCTGCTCCATGACATCTACGACTCCTCCGTGGATGCGGCGCTGTCCATTGTGGACGCGCTGAAGGCAGAGGGGTACCGGTTTGTCACGGTGGAGGAGCTGCTGCAAAGCGGCGGCATCCAGCCGGAGGCGGGTGTCCTCTACTGCTCAGCGGACGGATAGAGAAAACGGCGGGGGGGGGGATTGGAGGCCCCCGGCCCCTGGCTGCCGGCGGCCGCGGGGGCGCCGCGACGGACCGGGCAGCTAGACCGCGTCAGGGGGGGCGCA
>CAMMCS010000177.1 GCA_946494635.1 uncultured Oscillibacter sp.
TGGATGTGGAGGTCGGCGATGTACATGGAAGTCCCCCTCTGTCGAATCAAGTCGAGCCCATTATACCCCCATCCTCCCGATGGCGCAAGGCGGCGAAAAAGCGGCCCGGCGGTTTCCGCCAGGCCGCTGAGGCCGCTGAGAACACTATGAGGGCCGCCGCCCCTTGCCATCCGGTACGTCTCGGGGATGGGCCAGATGGAAGAAGACCGCCCGGAAGAGGGAGGAGGCCAGGATGACGCCTACCGCCAGAGCGGCCGCCATCCCCAGCGTGTTCAGCAGGGCGGTGAGAAACTGCTCCGTGTCCCCCTCCAGGCAGTAGCGCATGGCGTAGTAGATGCCGCCGCCGGGTACCAGAGGCAGCAGGGCCACCAGCTGGTAGCCGGTGACGGGACACCGGCGGATACGGGCCATGACCTCGGAGAACAGGCTGATGGCCATGGCGGCGAAAAAGCCCGCCAGAATGGTTTTGCCACCCAGCAGGTATACCAGCCAGCCAAGGGCGCCGCCGCAGCCGGCGATCAGCTTACCGGGGCCGTGGATGTTGAAAATCAGGGTGAAGGCGATACACCCCGCAAACGCGCACAGACAGGGCAGAATATACTGAGACCACATCTCCACGAAGCTATCCTCCTCCAAGCCTGGATCTTTACAAAAGCTGTCCGATGCCGAGTCCGACAGCGGCTCCCAGGGCAATCCCGGCGGCGATCAGAATGGCCTCGGCCGTCCGGCTGAGGCCAGAATAGGTATCCCCGGCCACAAACTCACGCATGGCGTTGGTCAGGGCCACGCCGGGCACCAGCAGCATCAAAACGCCGATGGTCACCAGATCCACATTCCTGCCAAGACCAGACCGCACCAGCAGCAGGGACAGCAAAGAGGCAAGGCCGCTGCATACCAGGGTCCGCAGGAAGCTGTTGCCGCCCAGCCATTTTCCGCCGAAAAGCAGGCAGGCACCCACCGCCAGGCCGCAGAAGAAGGCGCTGAGAGCGTCCCAGAATCCACCGCCGAACAGCGGGCAGAAAAAGGCGGGGGCAAACGCATACCCCAGCAGCACCACAGCGGGGCGGTGGCGTCTGCAGGAGGCGGGCAGGCGCTCTACAAGGGCCCGGGCCTCGTCCAGAGGCGGGACCGTGCGGCAGAGCCGCCGGCACAGGGCGTTGCAGGCTTCCAGCAGCTCAATGTCCGTGCCGCGGCTCCTGATGCGCTGCATGCGGGTCACTGACCTGCCGTCCGCCGCCTTCAGGCTGACGATCAGGCAGCTGGGGATGGCGAACACCTGGGGATCTGTACCGCCGTAGGCCCCCAGAAGCCTGGAGACAGACTCCTCCACCCGGGAGATCTCCGCGCCGCTCTCCGCCAGGCGGCAGCCAAGCGCGGCAGCCAGATTCAACAGTTTATCCGGGTCCATGTCGCACCTCCTTCTGACGGTTTTAAGATACGCAATTTTCTGAAAAAACGCAAGGCATTTTTGGAGGGAAGCCCGCCGGCAGGGAGTGTCTTGACAGGATCTGGAGAAACCTGTATAATTTGATAGTCCGAAATCGGATAAAAATGGGGCTGGAGGGAACACGATGGAGCATAGCGGTCTGGAGGAGTTTTGGAAGATCAACAACCGGATCTACAATGAGACCAACCAGCTGTATCACCGTCTGGCCCGGTCCTGCGGCCTGTCGGACTGTGCCTTCTGGCTGCTGTACACCCTGCGGGAGGAGGAAGGGCCGCTGACCCAGACGCAGCTGAGCGAGATTTTGTGCCTGCCAAGGCAGACGGTGAACTCCGCGCTGAAAAGACTGGTGAAGGAGGGATGCCTCCGGCTGGAGGCGGTGGACGGCAATCTGAAAAACAAGCAGGTGATGCTGACAGATCGTGGAGAAGAACTGCTGCGGTCCTCCGTGGATCTGGTGTTCCGGCTGGAGGAGAACGCGTCCGCCCGGCTGACGGAGAAGGAGCGGACGGCGCTGCTGTCCCTGGGAAAGAAGCTGATGAACGCATTCCGGGCGGAGACAGATCACTTTCTTGCCCGATTTGATAGAGCGGAACAAAAGGAGGAAGTATGAGACCCATCAAGCTCTCGGACCACTTCACATATGGGCGGCTGCTGCGGTACACGCTGCCGTCCATTATCATGATGATTTTTACCTCCCTGTACAGTGTGGTGGACGGACTGTTTGTATCCAACCTGGTAGGGGATCTGGCCCTGTCGGCGGTGAATATTGCCTTCCCCATCACCATGATTGTGGGAGCTTTTGGATTTATGCTGGGCACGGGAGGAAGCGCCATCGTGGCCCGCACCCTGGGAGAGGGGAAGCCGGAGCTGGCTTCCCGCTATTTTTCCCTGTTTATCTGGTGCGTGGCGGGGCTGGGCGTAGCGCTCTCCGTCGTCACCATCGTCTTTATCGAACCCATCATGCGGTTTGCCGGGGCCAGCGACCTGCTGCTGGAGGATTGCGTCCGCTACGGCGGCATCCTGCTGGCGGGCAGCGCGCCTTTCATGCTGCAGAGTGCCTTCCAGAGCTTCTTCTCCGCGGCGGAGAAGCCCAAGCTGGGGTTGCTGCTCTCCCTGGGAGCCGGAGCGACCAACATCGTCTTTGACTATGTGTTCATCGCTCTGCTGGACATGGGCGTCACCGGTGCCGCATGGGCCACGGTGCTGGGCTACTGCGTGGGCGGCGTCATCCCGGTGGTGTACTTCCTCGTGCCCCGGCGGGAGGGCCTGCGGCTGGTAAAAACGAGGTTCTACGGCCGCCAGCTGCTCCACGCCTGCACCAACGGATCCTCGGAGCTGATGAGCAACATCTCCGCTTCCGTGGTGGGCATCCTCTACAACATCCGGCTGATGGATCTGCTGGGGGAGCCCGGCGTGGCGGCCCACTCGGTGATGATGTATGTGGACTTCGTGTTCGTGGCGGCGTTCCTGGGCTTCTCCATGGGCAGCGCCCCCATTGTCAGCTATCACTATGGGGCGGAAAACCACGACGAGCTGAAGAACATCTTCCGCCGCAGCGGCACGATTATTGCCGTTACCTCTGTCGTGATGGTGGCCGCGTCGGAGATGCTGAGCCGTCTGCTTTCCGCGGCGTTCGTGGGCTATTCCCCGGAGCTGCTGGAGCTGACGACCCACGGCTTCCGGATTTTTGCCCTGTGCTATCTCTTCTGCGGGCTGAATATCTACGCCTCCGCCTTTTTCACCGCCCTGTGCAACGGGGCGCTGTCGGCACTGATCTCCTTCACCCGCACGCTGCTGCTGCGGGGCGGGCTGGTGCTGGTGATGCCGCTGCTCTTCGGCGTGGACGGCGTCTGGTGGTCCGTGGCGGCGGCGGAGCTGCTGGGAGCGGTACTGTCCGTGGTGCTGCTGATCGTCATGCGGCGGCGGTACCACTACGCCTGACGTACCTCCGCCGCTGCTGCGGTGAGGGCATGAATGGAGGGAGAGGGCCGCGCTATGCACGGCCCTCTCCCTCCATGTTAACAGATGTTGCTTGCGGCAACGGCCCGTTTCCTGTATGATCGTGCCAGCAGGAAAGGAGTGCGATCCATATGCTGAACGAAAACCTGAAGGCCATCCGAAAAGCAAAGGGCCTCTCCCAGGAGGAGCTTGCCATCAAGCTGAACGTGGTGCGGCAGACTGTCTCAAAATGGGAGCAGGGCCTTTCCTATACTTAAAGACATGACATAAAACAACACCCCCACGCTTACACTTTGCCACATATCCCATCAAACCTATCCCCCGCAGGGGATCACAGCGACGCAATTCCCACGGGGACCAGTTTCCAGGCCTCCACCAGACCCCCGGCGAGGGAATTGCATGGAGCGGAACCCACCTTTGACCCCGCCCTGCACCCACTCCCAGCAAGTACCCAGGTCCAACCCGTGGCGGGCCACCCATTTCCCAGGCCACACGGCAGGCCACACTCTGAACAACAAAAAAAGCGGCCCCAGCGGGCCGCTATGTCTTGCAATATTCCCTATAATAGAGTAAAATAGTGCCATCGAGATAAATAGAGGCAGGACGTGGAGAGTTCGCACCTCCCCACGCCCCTATGCAGGAGACAGGACCTCCCACACAATAGCATTTGCTACGCCTTATCTCATTATAGCCGGAAACCGTTGATATTTCAAGGACGGTTTTGCTGAATGGGCCTTG
>CAMMCS010000178.1 GCA_946494635.1 uncultured Oscillibacter sp.
CAACCAGACGGCCTCGCCTCCTCCCGTTCTTCCTTTTGGTTTTGTTTTTATTTGAAAAAAAAACTCCTTTTTTCCCCCCCAAGGGCCCGCCGGCGGCGGTAATGCGGCAGCCGGCGTTCCCAAATCCATAGAAAGAAGGCTTTCAAGATGAATCATCCCTATAAGACGCGAGAGCGCGGCGCTACGGTGACTGTCTTTGTCCCCTATGACTGCAAAAACCACTGTCCTTTCTGCATCAACAAAGAAGAGTATGCAGACATGACGGGCTTCTCACTAGAGAAAATCTGTGAGAGTATCGGTCGAATGGACAATATATCTCCTCGCTGTGATTTCGTTTTTACAGGGGGAGAGCCCTTTGCGAATTTGGAAGCATTTCAGATAATGATGGACGCGGTACCACCGACCCACAAAATATACATCAACACTACACTTCCGGTTTCCACAGATCAGCCGGAGGAGACAGTGTTGGACTTTATTGAACGGAACATGAGAAAAATTGCCTGCATCAATGTTTCTCGCCATCTTCAGCACTATGTAGTGGAGTCCAACGACTCCCTGCTGGCCAAGCTTCCGGTGCCCTTCCGGGTGAACTGCGTGCTCTATGAAAACTATCCGGTGGATCAGTTGGTGCCCTATCTGGAGCGGTTTCGGAAGATCCCCGGAGCCTCCATTCAGTTTCGCTTCGACTACACCGCCACCACTCAGGAGAACCTGTATGATGAGGAGAACGACAAGATCCTCCGCGATCTCAAGCGGGTGGCCAAGTACACGGGGCTTGACGGCTGCCGGATGCGTTGCGGCTTCCACTTCGACTATAAGGGCATGGAATTGATGTATCACAAGACACTACCCTACTCCACCATCGTGGAGACAGATCCCAAGGACGGTGTCACCTACGGCATCCTCTATGACATCCTCATTAAGCAGACAGGTGACATCCACTCCGACTGGGACGGCACGCCCCTGGATGTGGATGCCTATGGAAAGGCCGTGTTTGAGCCCTATGATTTAAAGTGGCTGACGAGATCGACTTAGCAGTTGCAATCGAAAATTTTGCGGATTTTATCAACAGGAGTGATCTTGCATGAGCCGATTGGATATTAAAACCCCCAGCAAGGCCCAGATGGTGGTGGAACATCTGTACCGCAGCATGGAGCACCGGATCGAGGCCAGCCCGCCGGGCCTGTGCCCTATTGATATGGCGCTGAACTTTCTGAACCTCTGCCATGCCCAGACCTGCGGGAAATGCGTGCCCTGCCGGGTGGGCCTGGGACAGCTGTCGGACCTGCTCCACGAGGTCCTGGACGGACGGCCGTCCCTGGACATCCTCCAGCTGATCGAGGACACGGCGGAGGTAATCGTGGCCTCCGCGGACTGCGCCATCGGCGTCAACGCCGCCCAGCTGGTGCTGACGGGCCTCCACGGCTTCCGGGACGACTATGAGGAACACATCCTCCGCCACCGCTGCCTGGGCAGTTTGAAGAATCCCGTCCCCTGTGTGGCCCTGTGCCCCGCCGGGGTGGATATCCCCGGCTATATCTCCCTGGTGCGGGAGGGGCGCTATGCCGACGCAGTCCGCCTCATTCGGAAGGACAATCCCTTCCCCACAGCCTGCGCCTACATCTGCGAGCACCCCTGCGAGGCCCGTTGCCGCCGGCAGATGGTGGACGACGCCATCAACATCCGGGGCCTGAAGCGGTTCGCCGTGGACCACGCCGGGAAGGTGCCAAATCCGCCCAAGGCGAAACCCACCGGAAAAACGGTCGCCGTCATCGGCGGCGGCCCCGGCGGACTCTCCGCCGCCTACTATCTGGCCCTGATGGGCCACCAGGTCACCATCTATGAGCAGCGCAAGCAGCTGGGCGGGATGCTCCGCTACGGCATCCCCAGCTACCGCTTCCCCCGGGAGCTGCTGGACGCGGAGATCGCCTCCATCCTCTCCCTGGGGATCACGGTCCACACCGAGGTGGAGGTGGGTGAGGAAATCACCTTCCAGGAGCTGAAGAAGCAATACGATTGCCTGTACATCTCCATCGGTGCCCACACGGACAAGCGAACGGGCATTCCCGGGGAGGACAGCCAGGGCGTCATCTCCGCCGTGGAGCTGCTGCGGCAGATCGGCGACGGGGACCAGCCGGACTTCCACGGAAAACAGGTGGTGGTCATCGGCGGCGGGAACGTGGCCATGGACGTGACCCGCAGCTCGATCCGCCTGGGCGCGGACAAGGTGACCTGCGTCTATCGCCGCCGGCAGGAGGACATGACCGCTCTGCCGGAGGAGGTGGAGGGCGCTGTGGCGGAGGGGGCGGAGCTGCTGACCCTCCAGGCCCCGGTGCGGATCGAGAGCGGCCCGGACGGCCATGTGACGGCCCTCTGGACCCAGCCGCAGATCATCGGGCAGGCAGACAAAAACGGCCGCCCCAGCCCCAACGGCGCAGACCAGCCAGAACTTCGGGTCCCGGCGGACATCATCATCGTGGCCATCGGTCAAGGCATCGAGACCCACGGCTTCGAGCAGTCCGGCATCAAGATCCAGCGTGGCGGGACGATCCTGGCTGACAGCGGAACCCATCTGTCGGACATGGAGGGCGTGTTCGCGGGCGGTGACTGCGTCACCGGCCCCGCCACCGTCATCCGGGCCATCGCGGCGGGCAAGGTGGCTGCCGCCAACATCGACGAGTACCTGGGCTATTGCCACACCATCGAGGCGGAAGTGGAGATCCCCGCGCCGCACCTGTCGGACTTTACGCCCCGGGGGCGAGTGAGCACCACGGAGCGGGAGGCCGGAGAGCGGAAGGGGGACTTCCAGTGCATCGAGTGCGGCATGACCTTGGAGGAGGCCCAACGGGAGTCCGCCCGCTGCCTGCGGTGCGATCACTTCGGCTACGGCGTGTTCAAAGGGGGGCGTGAGGAGAAATGGTGACACTGACGATCAATGGACAGACGGTCCAGGTCCCGGCGGGGACAACAATCCTGGAGGCGGCGGAGAAAGCCGGGATCAAAATTCCGACCCTCTGCTATCTGAAAGACATCAACAAAATCGCCGCCTGCCGGATGTGCGTGGTGGAGGTGGAGGGCAGCGACCGGCTGGCCGCCGCCTGTGACACCCCGGTGGAGGAGGGGCTGGTGGTCCACACCAACACCCCCAAGGTCCGGAAGGCCCGTCGGATCAATATGGAGCTGCTGCTGAGCCAGCATGCCAGCTATTGCTCCACCTGTATCCGCAGCGGCAACTGTCCGCTGCAGAAACTGGCCAACGACCTGAATATCCACGAGATGCCCTACCACGTCCATGTGGCCAAGGGGTATACGGATACCTCCACGCCGCTGGTCCGGCAGGCCAGCAAGTGCATCAAGTGTATGCGCTGCGTCCAGATCTGCGAGAAGGTCCAGACCATGGGGATCTGGGACCTGGCGGGCACCGGCTCCCGGACTACGGTGGACGTCTCCGGCAACCGCACCCTGAAGACCTCGGACTGCACCTTCTGCGGCCAGTGCGTCACCCATTGTCCCACCGGCGCCCTGACGGCCCGGGACGACACGGTGAAGGTGCTGGATGCCCTGGCGGACCCGGAGATCACCACGGTGGTGCAGATCGCGCCGGCGGTGCGGGTGGCCTGGGCGGAGTCCTTCGGCCTGACCGGGAAGAAGGCGGCCACGGGGAAGATGGTGGCGGCCCTGCGGCGGTTGGGCTTCGACTATGTCTTTGACACCAATTTCTCCGCGGACCTGACCATCATGGAGGAGGGCAGTGAATTCCTGGAGCGGTTCACCCATCGGGACCGCTACCACTGGCCCATGTTCACCTCCTGCTGCCCCGGCTGGGTGCGCTTCCTCAAGTCCCAGTTCCCAAACTATGTGGACTGCCTGTCCACGGCGAAATCGCCCCAGCAGATGTTCGGCGCGGTGGCAAAGACGTACTTTGCGGAGAAGATCGGCGTCGATCCCCACCGGATGTTCGTGGTGTCCATCATGCCCTGCATGGCGAAGAAGAGCGAGTGCGCGCTGCCCACCATGCGGGACGCCTGCGGCGATCCGGACGTGGACGCGGTGCTGACCACCCGGGAGATGGACCGGCTGTTCCGCAGCGACAACATCCAGCCGGG
>CAMMCS010000179.1 GCA_946494635.1 uncultured Oscillibacter sp.
TTTATTACTGGTCTGCATACTTTCCCTCCTCTCCACAAAGTGTCCGGCGCAAAAACATTGCGCCGGACAGCAGGAACTTTAAATCCGAACGATATAGTTTTGTTTGCGTGCTGCGGGTTGACCGGCTTCCTGGGCTGGATAACCCAATGCAATCGCCCCGACACCGCGCAAGGTTTCCGGCAACTTCCACTCCCGCAGGAGGGCTTTGCCCTTTTCGCAGTCAAAGATTTCCCGCTCCCGGTGTACCCATACGGTTCCCAGCCCAAGGGCATGGGCAGCGAGCATCATATTTTCAAGAACGCAACTTCCGTCTTCCACAAAGGTGCTTGCGGAGCCATCTGCCAGAACCAAAACCACGACAGGCGCGCCATAATAGGGGTCTGCGTTGCTCCCCATCACTTCTGCGTTTAACTTTGCGATCTCCTGTCTATATTTGGGGTCTGTAATTGCAATAATGGTGGGGGATTGACGTCCGCCGCCGGTAGGCGCGTAAGTTCCCGCTTCCAGTACAGCGTCCAGCGCCTCGGAAGGGACAGGATCCGATTTATAAGCCCTTACACTGCGGCGCGTCTTGATCAGAGATAAGAAGTTGTTTTCCATAAAAAATCATCCTCCATTCTGTCAACACTTCCGAGATACGGGCAACAAAAAAGCCACACGGCTATCACAAGATAGCTGTGTGGCAAAAAGATGACCGAATCCGGAAAAGTCCACTCAAATTTTACGTCTATTATTATAGCGAGCTTTCGGGAGACTGTCAAGTATCAAGTATTACAGAATTGCGGCAGGCGTTACGACCTCCCACTTTGGCTGCTTCCGGAGCATGGGCTCCGCCCACTGTTTTGGGGCAGCCTGCCTGTCGGCACAGCCATTGGATGATGGTTTCCTGCTCCAGGCAACTGGCGGCGGAACTCTCCATCCAAGTGCCTCCGTGGGGATGCTGCCACTTCGTTCAGTCCTTTGCGGAGACAGACGATCTGACGCTTCAGGAGGCCCATGTCCATGTCCCGTCCCGTGTGTCCCGTGTTGCTTACGGCGGGGCGGGCACCTGCGGAGCCGCCGCCGGAGGAGTGCCGAGGCTGGCGCTTATGCCTCCAGCGCCCGGAGGAGGTTGATCATCTCAATGGCGCTCTGGGCGCAGTCCGCCCCCTTGTTGCCCGCCTTGGTGCCGGCGCGCTCGATGGCCTGCTCGATGGTGTCGGTGGTGAGGATGCCGAACAGCACCGGCACGCCGCTGGCCAGGGCCGCCTGGGCCACACCCTTGGACACCTCCGCGCACACATAGTCATAGTGGCTGGTGGAGCCCCGGATCACCGCCCCCAGGGCGATGACGGCGTCATATTTGCCGCTTTTGGCCATCCGGGCGGCGACGAGGGGGATCTCAAAGGCCCCCGGCACCCAGGCCACATGGATGTCCTCCTGCCGGACGCCCCGGCGCAGCAGCCCGTCCTCACAGCCGGAGAGGAGCTTGGAGACGATGAACTCATTGAACCGGGCGCAGACCACACCGATCCGCGCGCCCTCCGCGACCAGTTTTCCCTCGTAGATTTTCATGGTAAATTCCTCCTAATCAGATTTCGTTTCTTTTCCTTCGGCTGACAGAGCGCCGGCCCTCAGTACCGGACCAGATGCCCCATCCGCTTCTCCTTGGTCCGCAGGTAGTAGAGGTCCTCCGCCGTGGCTGGCACCTGGATGGGCACCCGCTCCGCGATCTCCAGGCCGAAGTCGGACAGCTGGTAGATCTTGTCCGGGTTGTTGGTGAGAAGCCGCATGGTCCTGACCCCCAGGTCCCGGAGGATCTGGGCCCCGATCCAGTACTCCCGCAGGTCCGGGGCAAAGCCCAGCTTCACATTGGCGTCCACCGTGTCCAGCCCCTGCTCCTGGAGGGCGTAGGCCTTCAGCTTGTTGATGAGGCCGATGCCCCGGCCCTCCTGCCGCATGTACAGCACCACGCCCCGGCCCTCCGCCTCGATCTGGCGCATGGCGGCGGAGAGCTGCTCTCCGCAGTCGCAGCGTTTGGAGCCGAACACGTCCCCGGTGAGACACTCGGAGTGAACCCGGCACAGCACGTTCTCGCCGCCGCCGAGGTCTCCCTTCACCAGGGCCACATGGTGCTCCCCGGTCAGGTCGTTGACGTAGCCATAGATCCGGAAGTCGCCGTATCGGGTGGGCATTTTGGCCGCGGCCTCCCGCACCACGTGCTTGTCGTGGCGGCGGCAGTAGTCCTGGAGGGCCTGGATGGTCAGCACCTTCAGCCCCCACTCCCTCGCCTTTTCCAGCAGCTCCGTGGTGCGCATCATGGTGCCGTCATCCCGCATGATCTCGCAGCACAATCCGCACTGGGGGAGTCCCGCCAGACGGCACAGGTCCACGGTGGTCTCTGTATGGCCGCCCCGCACCAACACGCCGCCCCGCCGGGCTGTCAGAGGGAACACGTGGCCGGGCCGGCGGAGATCCTCTGGCCGGGTGGCCGGGTCCACACACTTGCGGCAGGTGTAGCCCCGCTCCTCGGCGCTGATGCCGGTAGTGGTGTCCACGTGGTCGATGGACACTGTGAAGGCGGTGGCGTGGTGGTCGGTGTTCACCTTCACCATCTGCTCCAGCCCCAGCCGGTCCGCGATCTCGGCGCTCATAGGGGTGCAGATCAGCCCCTTGGCGTGGGTGGCCATGAAGTTGACGTTCTCCGTGGTGGCGAACTGGGCGGCGCAGATCAGGTCCCCCTCGTTCTCCCGGTCCGGGTCGTCGATGGTGATGATGAGATGGCCGGCGCGGAGCTCCTCCAGCGCCTCCTCCACCGTGCAGAATTGGGAATCCATGGGTCGTTCCTCCTTGCTCAAAATCCGTTTTTCATCAAAAACTCCAGGGAGATGCCGCTCTTGGGGGCGGTGTCCGCCGCCGGACGCAGTAGCTTCTCCACATATTTGCCGATGAGGTCCGTCTCCAGGTTGACGATGTCTCCCGGCTGCTTCCGGCCCAGCACCGTCACCGCCGCCGTGTGGGGGATGACGGAGACAAAGAACCGGTCCGCCTCCACCGCAGCCACCGTGAGAGAGATGCCGTCGATGGCGATGGAGCCCTTCTCCACAATGTAGCGCAGCAGGGAGGGGGCGGCGGAGACCGTATACCATACGGCGTTGTCGTCCCGCCGCGTCTCAGTGATGGTCCCCGTGCCGTCGATGTGGCCGGCCACCATGTGGCCACCGAACCGGCCGTCCGCCGCCATGGCCCGCTCCAGGTTCACCGGGTTCCCAGGTGCCAAGGCCCCCAGGGAGGAGCGGTTCAGCGTCTCGTGCATCACGTCGGCGGTGAAGCCGCCGGCGTCCACGGTGGTGGCTGTCAGGCAGACCCCATTCACCGCCACGCTGTCGCCGATCTTCAAGTCAGAGAGCACCGTCTCCGCCCCGATAGACAGCACCGCCGAGTGGGCGCCCCGCCGGACGGAGCGGAGGATGCCCATCTCCTCAACAATTCCTGTGAACATCCGCGTCCACCTCTCCTTCCACCAAAAAGTCCTCCCCCAGCCGGGTGACAGTGGGGTTCCGCAGGTGCGCCGCCTGGGCCGGGAGCGCCACCCCCTGCCCCTCCACCGGGGACTTGGCGTCCCCGCCGCCGAAGAGCTTGGGGGCGATGTAGGCCTGGACCCGCCGGACCAGCCCCGCCTCCAGCATGGCCCAGTTCAGGGTCCCGCCTCCCTCCAGCAGAAGGCCGTCGATCTCCGCCGCCCCCAGGCGGTCCATCAGGGCGGGCAGGTCCACGTGCCCGTCCCGCTCCGGCAGCTGCCACACCCGGCAACCGGCGGCGGTGTAGGGGGCGATCCGCTCGGCACCCGTCTCGCAGGTGGCCAGGATGGTCTCCGCCTCCCCGGCGGTGCGGACGATCCGGCTGGTGAGCGGCGTCCGCAGATGGGTGTCGCAGATCACCCGCACCGGGTTCCGGCCGTTTTCCATCCGGCAGGTCAGCAGGGGATCGTCCGCCAGGACGGTGCCCACCCCCGCCAGGATGCCCCGGTACCGGTGCCGATCCTGGTGGACCCGCCGCCGGGCCGCCTCCCCGGTGATCCACTGGGAGGCCCCGGTGTATGTGGCAATCTT
>CAMMCS010000180.1 GCA_946494635.1 uncultured Oscillibacter sp.
ACCGCCGGAAGCAGGAGCGGCTCCGGGCCGCGGCGGAGGCCTATCTCAGCCAGCATGATCTGGAGGATGCCCCCGCCCGGTTTGACGTGGCGGAGGTCTACACGGATCGGGACCACCGGTTTCTCCGGTTGGAATACCTGGAGAATGCGTTTACATAATCAATTGACTGCCGGAAAAGGAGAGAGCAGATATGAAATATTACAGCACACGGGATGCCGCTGTCCGCATGGACGCGGCGGAGGCCATCAAGATGGGACTGAGCCGGGACGGCGGCCTGCTGACCCCCACGGAGATCCCGCAGATCGACCGGGCCTTTCTGGAGAGCCTGGTGAACGCCCGGTACCAGGAGCGGGCCGCCAGGGTCATGGGCCTGTATCTGACGGACTACACCTATGAGGAGCTGTCCGCCTTTGCCGAGAGCGCCTACGGCCCCGAAAAATTCGACACCGACGCCGTGGCCCCCGTCCGCACGGTGGACGGCGCCACCCACTGCCTGGAGCTGTGGCACGGCCCCACCAGCGCCTTCAAGGACATGGCCCTGCAGATGCTGCCCCAGCTGCTCTCCGCCGCCCTCCGCAAGACCGGGGAGCCCAAGACGGTGTGCATCCTGGTGGCCACCTCCGGCGACACCGGCAAGGCCGCCATGGAGGGCTTCGCCGACGTGCCTCAGACGAAAATTCTCGTGTTCTACCCCAAGGACGGCGTGTCCAAGGTCCAGGAGACCCAGATGGTCACCCAGGACGGCGCCAACGTTGGCGTCTGTGCCGTGGTGGGCAACTTTGACGACGCCCAGGCCGGCGTGAAGCGAATCTTCTCCGATTCTGGCCTCCGGGCTACCCTGGCGGACCGGGGCTACTTCCTGTCCTCCGCCAACTCCATCAACTGGGGCCGCATCCTGCCCCAGGTGGTCTACTATATCTCCGCCTACTGCGACCTGGTCCGGGACGGCAAGCTGACCATGGGAGACCAGGTGAACTTCTGCGTGCCCACCGGAAACTTCGGCGATATCCTTGCGGCCTACTACGCAAAGCGCATAGGCCTGCCGGTTGGTAAGCTGATCTGCGCCTCCAACCGCAACGACGTGCTGACGGACTTCCTCCGCACCGGCGTGTATGACAGAAACCGGCCCTTCCACACCACCATGAGCCCCTCCATGGACATCCTGGTTTCCAGCAATCTGGAGCGGCTGCTGTTCGACCTCTCCGGCGAGAACGACGCGGAGGTGAAGGGCTACATGGACGCCCTCAGCAAGACCGGCAGGTACGAGGTGTCCGACGCCATCAAGGCGGCCATCCAGGATCAGTTCTGGGGCGGCTTCTGCGACGAGGCCGGCACCTCTGCCGCCATCGCGGAGTTCTACAAGGACAAGGGATATCTCATCGACACCCACACCGCCGTGGCGGCCAGCGTCATGGAGCAGTACCGGAAGGAAACCGGAGACGAGACCGTGACGGTGTTCGTCTCCACTGCCTCCCCCTATAAGTTCTGCGACCATGTGCTCCGGGCCATCGGCGAGACGCCGGCAGGCGACGGCGTGGAGCTGCTGGAGCAGCTGCACGCCGTCACCGGCGTGGCCATCCCCCGGCGCCTGGAGGCCCTGAAGGGCAAGGCCCGGCGGTTCGACCTCACCTGCGAGAAGCCGGGCATGGACGGCGTGGTACTGGACTTTTTGAAGTAAGGCAGGGCTTGCTCGGGGCTCACCCGTTCGGGTGGGAAAGCAGCCATGGGGATGGCTGCGCAGCTGCTGCGTGCTGGCTGGTGTGTGAAAAGAGGTGATACCGGATGCCAAAGATTGGAGGATGGAAAAAGCATCTGCCGTTGCTGGTAGTGCTTTTGACCATAGCCGGGATCATCGGAATCTGCTGGTGTGTACATCAGTATGACAAGCGCCAGGAACAGAAGGCGGAGGAGGACCGGCGCCGGACAGAGGAGCTGGTGCAGGGGGCAGAAGATCTGCTGGCGGAGCATGAGGCGCTGTTTGAGCGGGTTGCGGAAGTGCTGACAAAGCAGGAGGGACCACTGGAGATCAGTTGCCAGTGGGAGGAACGGCAGAGAAGAATTTTCCTGGACGATTTCCGTTCGCCGGAGGATCTGGAGCCCGGCTTTACCGATACCCTCCAGGAGCTGTTTGCGTTACTGCCGAGTTGGGGGAACCTATACTATCATTGCGATGATAGAGACCTGATTTCCGTGTACTATGATCATATCTGTTTTGTGGACGATACTGGTACGATCATGCTCCAGGCCTCTTTGGACTATGACGGCACAGAGTGGAGCGTCGGAACAGAGACGTACGGATTGGTATGACGCTGCTTGCGGTGCCGTTTGCGCAGGGGGGAGCGGCAGCGAAAAGAGAAGCAATTCAATGCGACGACCACCCCGATGACCTCCATGCTATCCGCCGCGGGACGGCAGTCACAGGAATCGCAGAAGGCCCAAGCGTGCCCGAAGACCAGGCCAAATCGGAGCAGGCACCGATCCGCCGATCCCCGTACAGCAACTTTGCACGCATGTGCAAAGTTGCGACCAAAGCGTTTTTTCTCTTTGGACCGTGCAATCGCGTAGCCGTTGGCGGCTCTGCCGCTTACGGATGCGGCATACCCCTTGCGGGTACGGCCCGTTTCTCTTTTGGCAAGACCAAATATGGGGCCCCCGCCGCGCCCCGCGCGGTGGGGAGAGGAGGAGCGCCCAAGCCCACGGAGTGGGCGCGGAAGTGCCCTTGGGGTGCAAGGGAGCGGGCGCAGTTTTCGCCGCAGGCGGAAACGGAGCTTAGCGGACTTTGCGACGACGACAATGGGGGGTGCATTGCCCAGCTATCAACATAGCTGCATACACCGTCGCGGCATTGCGAATCCCGTCCCCTGGCGGGGCCGCCAATCGCGCCGCGTCCTCGAAATCGGATCTCCGCGCTAAGAGCCGTCGCTGCGCGCCGGTTGCGCTCCGAAACGCGTCTGCGGACGCAGTCGCTTCATCCGCCGCTGGCGGCGCTTCGGCGATTTCCAGCGTCCAATGGGACGCACTCCTATCAACACTCCCCACTTCTTGTGGATCACGAAAGGAATTCATGCTATGCGCGCAGTCGTGACACGGGTATCCAGCGCCTCCGTTACCATTGCAGGAAACGTCAACGGCCAAATCGGCCGGGGCTTCCTGGTGCTGCTAGGCATCGGCCCCAACGACACCGAGGAGACCGCCGGGAAGCTGGCGGAGAAGATCTGCAACCTGCGGGTCTTTGAGGACGAAAACGGAAAGATGAACTTGAATCTGGAGCAGGTGAGCGGCGCCCTGCTGGTGGTGTCCCAGTTCACCCTGTACGCGGACACCTCCTCCCGCCGCCCCGGCTTCACCGGCGCCGCCAAGCCGGACGCGGCCATCCCGCTGTATGAGGCCTTCATGGCCCATTGCCGGGCCCGGGGATTCGACGTCCAGCACGGGGAGTTCGGCGCCGACATGCAGGTGGACTCCCGGAACGACGGCCCCGTCACCATCCTCTTCGACACCGAGCGGCCCCTTTGAGGAACGGGAGGGATCCGCTATGACGCCCCTGGAACTGGTCCGGGCCTTTTATGAGACCGTCGTCTCCCAGCACCGGCTGGAGGATCTGCCCCGCTTCATTGGGGCGGACTGCGTGCTCCGCCAGGGAGAGCGAACGGTCCCCTTGGGCCCCGCCGGGATGGCCCGGCACCTGACGGACCTGCGGGAGACGTACCCGGACTACACGGTCTGCATCCTCCGGCAGCACTGGGCCGCCCCCTACGTCATCTCCGAATGCGTCATGGAGGGCACCCATCTGGGCCCCTGGCCCGGAAAGGCGCCCACCGGCAAGCGTCTGACCTTCACCGGCGTGAACGTGGACCGGGTGGAGCACGGCAAGATTGTGGAGCACGGCGGCGCGGTGAACACCTTTGAGACGCTGTGGGACGCAGGCATCATCCGCCCCGCAAATCCTGATCCCGAATTCCTAACTCCTAATTTCTAATTGACTTTTCACTCTCCACTCTCAACTCTTCACTCTTAAATTAAAATTTGGGGTGGTTTTTATGAACATCAAGACCCTGATGGTTGGCCCCATCGGTACCAAC
>CAMMCS010000181.1 GCA_946494635.1 uncultured Oscillibacter sp.
GGAGGAAGGCCAGCTTCTCCCGGTCGTTGAACACGGCGAAGCCCCCCAGGGTGACCACGGCGGCGTCCACCACCTGGCTGATGGTATTCTTATCGTAGCGGCCCTCCACCACGATGACCTCTTTGACCTTTTTCATCGCCGCTGAGCCCCCAGACGCACCAGCAGCAGCTTCAGCTCTCCCACAGCGTCCACACCCCGCTCGCTTTTCAGCCTCCGGTCCAGCACCTGACACATCTTCACTGCGTCGGCGCACCAGGCGGCGGTGGTCTTTTTGGCGGCGGAGAGCAGCAGCTTCGCCGGGTAGTCGCTCTTCATCTCCCACAGCTCCATGAGCCAGTATTTGTCCTTGCCGCTGTCGATGGCAAGCCTTGCGGTGTAGATCCGCCGCAGCTGGCTGCCCAGGGCCGCCAGGATCATGATGGGCTCCGTCTGCATCTTCAGCAGGTCCCCCAGGATGCGGGCCGCCTTGTCGTAGTCCCCGGCCAGCACTGCGTCGGAGAGGCGGAACACCTCCGCCGACAGCACCGGGTCCGCCACCGCGTCGATGTCCTTCTGGGTGATGGCCCTGCCCTTGGCGTAGGCGCCGATCTTGGCGATCTCCGGCACCAGGCCGGTCATCAGGCCGCCGCAGGTGAAGATCAGGTACTCCGCCGTCTGGCGGTCGATCTCCTTCCCCAGCGCCTTGAACCGCCGGGCGATCCACACCACCAGGTCGCTGTTGTCCGCCGGGCGGAACTCCACCGCCTGCACATGGTCGGTGACGGCCTTGTACAGCTTCTTCATGGTGCGGTTGGGCTTGTAGTCCACCGTGTCGTAGAGGAACACCACGCAGCAGTAGGGCGGGATATCCTCCAGAAAGGCGATGAGCCGCTCCCGCTGGTCCTCGTTCAGCTTGAAGAGGTCAAAGTCCGACACCACGATCAGCGTCCGCTCCGCCAGCATGGGCATGGCCTCCGCCATCTCCGCCAGGGTCTGGACTGTCAGGTCCTTTCCCTCCAGCGCGTGGTAGTTGAACTCCTCAAACCCGGCGGGAATCAGCTTCTTCCGCAGCTCCCGGAGATAGTACTCCCGGAGATAGGTCTCCTCGCCATAAAAGATGTAGGCGTTCCCCGCCGTGCCGGCGGCCAGATCGTTTTTCAGTTTCTGAAAGGCCTCGCTGGCCTTGGGTGTCTTTTTTGCGTATGCCATGGATCTGATACCTCAATTCACAGATAGATGGATCGTGCCCTGCAGATCGGTCCGGCAGATCTCCGCGCCCGCCTTGTCCAGGCGGATCATGGTCTCCTCCGCCGGATGGCCGTAGCTGTTGTCTCCCACACTGATGAGGGCGGTCTCCGGCCGCACCGCCTCCAGCAGCTCCTCTGATGTGGAGGAGCGGGAGCCGTGGTGTCCCGCCACCAGCGCCTCGACATCCGGCAGGTCGTAGGCGGCAATCAGGGCCCGCTCCCCGGCCATGTCCATGTCGCCGGTGACCAGCAGGTCAAAGCTGCCGCGGGTGCAGAGGACCGCCAGTCCCCGCTGCTCCCCCTCTCCCACAGGCGGATAGACCGTGAGGCTGCTCTCTCCCAGGGGGTAGGCGGTCTCCTCCTCCACATACTCCACCGCCGCGCCGTGGGACCGGGCCGCCAGTTCGATGCGGAAGCGCATATCGCTTCCCTCCGTCGTCCGGGGCAGAAGCACCGTCCCCACCCGCTGGCGTGCCAGCAGCGTGACAACGCCGGATACATGGTCGTAGTCGTAATGGGTCAGGATCAGATAATCCAGAGTCCCGCAGCCCATGGTGGCCAGGTGGTCGGCAGCGATGCCGCCGGCGTCATACCAGCTGTTGCGGCTGCCGCAGTCCACCAGGGCAAACTGCCCGCCGGAGGAGAGCAGCACGCTCTGCCCCTGTCCCACGTCCAGCGCATAGGCATCCAGCCCGTTCCGGGTGTAGTGGGGCGCGCCCAGCCACACCGTCGCCGCCAGCGTCACTGCGGACAATCCCGCGGCCAGGGCGTAAGTCCTTCTGGCCTTCGGCCGCAGAAGGCACGCCGCGGCGAACAGGAGATACACAAAGCCCAGCCAGTACTTCACATACGGATTGGTCAGGTACACCGCATGGTGGGGAATGGATGCCAGCGTCCCGGCCATCCACAGGGTGTACTTTGCCAGCAGGGCCGGCACAAAGCCCAGCACCGCCCCCAAAGGCAACCACAGAAAACTCAGCAGCACCGCCGCCAGCCCCAGCAGGAAAACACCGCTGGCAGCCGGCAGGCACAGCAGGTTGCTCACCGGGGAGATCAGCACCACAGAGCCGAAGTACACCGCGCACAGGGGCACCGTGAATACCAGCGCCCCTACAGTGGCCGACAGGCTGGCGGCCAGGAAGCTGTAAACCCGGCCCCGGGGCCGATCCCCCAGCAGCAGCCCCTGAACCCTTGGCGAGAGCCACAGCAGCCCCGCCACGGCACCGAAGGACAGCTGCAGGCTGATGGAGGCCGCGGCAAAGGGGTTCGCCAGCAGAATACAGAAGAGGGCGGCGAACATGGTGGTTGGCGGATCACTCTCCCGCCGGAAAAGAGGCGCCGCCAGAACGAACAGCAGCATGACGCAGGCCCGGACCACGGAGGGGCTGGCCCCGGTCAGCAGCGCGTAGAAGACAAGAACGGGCACGCCCGCAGCCGCCATCAGCCGGCGGCGCTGAGGGCCGAGCAGCGACAGCAGCAGCATCAGATAGCCGAAGTGCATGCCGGATACCGCCAGGATGTGGCTCAGGCCCGCCTCCGACAGATCTGATGCCGCCCCCTCCGAAAGTCCGGACCGGTCGCCGGTCAGAATGGCCTTGAGAAAGCCGCCCGCATCCCCGGAAAAGAGCGCGTCGATCCGCTCCTGCATGGCCCGGGCGGCGTGGGCAGGCCACCACCGGGGCGAACCGGCGGAGCCCTCGCCATAGACCGCCTCGTCTCCCCGCTGATAGGCCAGCAGGAACACGCCCTTTGCGGTGAAGGTCGTCAGCTCTTCCTCCCGCAGCCGGCGGGAGTCCTGAAACCTCACCATGGCCTCCACGGTCTGGCCCGGCAGGAGGTCCAGCAGATCCTCCCCGCCGTAATAGGCCACCTTGCCCAGAGGGTATCCCTCCAGCCGCACCGTCACCTTGGCGCCGTAGTCTGTGGGGACGGCATACTCCAGCAGCGTCATGGAGGCGGGGCCCTCGCTGTCTGACAGAGCCAGCAGCGGCTCCTGCACCTGCCGGACATACAGCCAGTTCCACCCCAGGGCAAAGGCCAGGCCCGTGCCCATCAGCAGTACCCGCCTGCGCCAGATCCCCGGCAGCAGCAAGGCTCCGCAGGCCGCAGCGAAGCAGCCCGCCGCCAGGGGCAGCAGGCAGTTTTGCGGCAGCAGATACTGGGCCAGGTAGATGCCCAGGGCAAAGGACGCCGTGAAGGCTGCCAGCCGCCTCATTTGCTTTTGGCAGGCGGGTAGGGCGCAGGGTCATTGGTCCGCCCCAGCAGATAGTCCGTGCTGACATGGTAGTATTCCGCCAGCTTCACAACCACCCAGGCAGGCGTCTCCCGCTCCCCGCTCTCATAGCGGCGGTATACACTGCGATGCATATTCAGCACATCAGCGATCTCCTGCTGCGTCTTGTCGTGGTCATCCCTCAGATCCCGCAAACGTTGAATCTCCATAAAGTGATCACCCGAAAAAATGCTACCAAATGGCTACATTCCCGAGTGATATTGTGCCCATGCGGAGCCTCGTCAATTATCATACCAGGAGATTTTCCATCTGTAAAGCCCGCCGGGGGAAACCGCTTGACTTTCCCAACGGCCGCGGACTATGATAGAGAAAAGGATACCGCAGCCTGCGGTGTCGAAAGAAACGCAGAAAGAGAGGGATTTCCATGAAACGTTTCCTCACCGTGCTGGCCGCGGCCTTGCTGCTGACAGCGGCAATGGCCGTGACCGCCTCCGCCTCGGACTATGATTCCGCGGCAGAGGAGCTGTCCGCCATCGGCGTGTTCCGGGGCACGTCCGACGGCTTTGAGCTGGACCGGGCCCC
>CAMMCS010000182.1 GCA_946494635.1 uncultured Oscillibacter sp.
GAAATACTTGTAAAAAGTGTTGTTGAGGCAGGCTTTAGGGTTATTCCAATATGCTGGGAGCGCTTTTTTTCGGCTTTCAGCTCCTCCGTCCAGGGCGCTGCCGGATGCCCAGCTGGCGGCAGACGCTGCCGCGGGTGACACGGTACACCCCGTAAAGTACCGCGGAGGCCGCGGCGATCACGGCGGCGCAGGCGGCCATGCCGGCGAACTCGCCGGGGGTGAAGCGGTTGTCGTTGAAGTACATGATCATCAGGTAGAAGGCGGAGATGACCGCCGTGCCCACGATGGCGGGCACCAGGAACACCTTGGACACCTGCCCCTTCACGGACCGGAACAGGTAGCGGTCCGGCGCCCCCAGGTGCCGCAGGTCGTCGTACACCCGCGCATTGGTCAGGGCGATGGTCATGCACCTGGTAAAGGCGATGACGATGACCGCCGCGAAGCAGATGAGGGCGATGAAGATGAACAGCACCAGGAACACCGCCATGGTGGTGACGAAGTCGTTCTGGTCCAGCACCCGGAACTGGGGCATATAGAGCCAGTAGTTGCGGAACTCCGAGGAGTCCCGGTCGTCATAGTCGATGACACTGAGCTGGTGGGCCTCCAGGTATGCCGGATCATCGTAGTCGTAGCTGCCCTTCTCCGCGATCTCCAGCTCCCGCCCCACCGGGTCCCAGGCGTCGAACACCTCGATCTCCGGGCCGGAGCGGTCCACGATCTCGTTGAACAAGGCGTCGGCGAAGGGGTAGCTGGCCTCCGCGTCTGCCACATTGAAGAACACCCAGGTCTCCCGCCAGTAATCGGTGAGGCCGGCGGTGATGGCGGCGTAGTCCGCGTCGTCCAGCACATAGCTGCCCAGCAGCATGGTGAAGCGCAGGGGCTCCGCCGGCGTGGCGGACAGGCGCTCACCGGTGACCATGTTGGTGACCAGGGTCACGTCGCCGCCGGAGAGGTAGCTGCTGCCGCCCTCGTCGTCCAGCACATTGGCGCAGGTGCCGGGGGCCAGGTCAACTGCCTGCCCCGTGAGGGCGTTCCAGGCGCTCTCGGAAAAGTAGGTGGCGCCGGAGGCGATCTCCCGGTACTCGGTGGTATAGGTGGTGCCCAGGGCGCCGTTGTCCTGCTCGATGTCCACATATCCGTCGCAGCCCAAAGCGGCGGCCCCCACCTCCTGCCAGGAGGTGATGTCCACATCGTACTCTTCCGCCAGGGACTCCACTTCCTCCCGCTCCGGCCAGTTCTGGTCATTCCGCCAGTGGTACTCGAAGTCCACCGGCCGGGTGGAGAAGCTGTAGGCGGAGCTGGTGTTCAGCATAGGGGCATAGAAGCTGGCGAAGTAGGCGCCGGCGATCAGCAGGGTCATCACCAGCATGTTCCGCACCGTCTGGCGGCCCTGGAACTTCATCATCGAGGTGGCGATGATGTCCCGGTACCTGTGGCGCTTCCGCCAGCCGTTCACCACCGTGTGGAGCAGGATCATGTACATCCCGATAAGCGCCGGCAGGTAGAACACGGCGGTCAGGCCCTCCGGGGGATACCAGTGGAGCCCCTGAATGAAAAACGACGGCGCCAGATATCCCGCCAGGGCACCGATCACCACCAGGACGATGCCCACGGGGCCGTACCACCGCTTCACGTCCCGGATGGGCTCGGACTTGTGGGACTCCTGGACGATGTCGATGATGTTGGTGCGGCGGATGGACCGGCTACCCAGGAAGAACAGCATCACCACCACATAGGCGGCAAATGCCAGGGACAGGAGATAGGACCGGGGGTCAAAGGACAGGGCCATCTCCTGGGGGTCCACCAAAAACAGCCGGAACAGCTGCCACACGCCCCAGGCCAGGGGGCCGCCCAGGACGGCCCCTGCGGCGCAGGAGCCCAGGGAGATCACCGCCAGCTCCCTGCCCATCTCGGCCTGCAGCTGGCGGCGGGTGGCGCCCAGGGCCAGGAACACGCCGGTCTCCCGGGACTTCTGCCGGAAGAACAGCCCGGCGGCGTAGGCGGTGAACACGGCGCAGCCGATGACCGCCAGGACGAACACCATCATCACCTGCTTGCGGCTGTCGCCGCCCTCCGGCAGGACGGAGAGGATGGTGGGGGAGCGCATCATGCAGACATAGGCGGTGATCAGCAGCACGGAGAAGAAGCTGCACCCCGCCAGCAGGGCGTACTGGCCCTTGTTTTTCCGGCGCAGGGCTCCATAGACTTGAGAGAATGTGGTCATGGGTCTCACTCCTTCCCCATGTCCCGGATGGCGTCCAGCAGTTCATCCTGAAAGGCGGAGCGCTCCGTGTCCCCGCGCGCCAGGGTCCGCCACACCACCCCGTCCCGGAGGATCACCACCCGGTCGCAGAAGGAGGCGGCGAAGGAGTCGTGGGTCACCATGAAGATGGTGGCCTCCAGGGCGTCCCTGGCCTGCTCAAAGGACCGGATCACCGCCCGGCTGGACTTGGAGTCCAGGTTGCCGGTGGGCTCGTCCGCCAGGATCAGCAGGGGGTGGTTGATGAGGGCCCGGGCCACGGCACAGCGCTGCTTCTCGCCGCCGGAGATCTCCGCCGGGTACTTGTCCCGGATGGCGGTGATGCCGAACACGTCGCACAGCTGGTCCGCCCGGGCCTCCGTCTGGGAGGTGACGGCGCCGCCGATGATGGCGGGCAGCAGGATGTTCTCCCGGACCGTCAGGCCGTCCAGCAGCAAAAAATCCTGGAACACGAAGCCCAGCTGCCGGTTGCGGACCTTGGCCAGGGCGTCCTCGCTGAGGTCGGCCAGCTGCTTCTCTCCCAAGGTGATCTCCCCGCTGTCGATGGGGATGTAGCAGGAGATGCAGTTGAGCAGCGTGGTCTTGCCGGAGCCGGAGGGCCCCATGACGGCCACGAATTCCCCCTTCTCCACGGTCAGGGACACGCCTTTGAGCACTTCGTAGGTGGCCTTGCCCACCTGATAGGATTTGTGCAGGTCTTTGACGGTTAACATAACAGCAATTCCTTTCTGACTCACAGGATGCTCTGTACCAGGGCGATGGCCGCCAGGTGGGCGGGATAGAAGGCGTAGAAGAACCACTTGTTGACCTTGATGCGGGAGTGGGTGGCGCAGAAGATCAGCGGCGCGGCGAAGACGGCGAAGAAGGACCAGTCGATGCAGAGGCTGCCCATCGTCAGGCACAGGGGATCCTCCGGCCAGCCGTTCGCCAGGGCGGGCAGGTAGCTGAGGAGATACAGCGCCGCGCCCAGGCCGGGCCGGTTCCGGCAGAGGTAGAAGATCAGCATTAACGTGATGCCGGTGCCGGAGTAGTCGAAGTTCCACCAGCTGACGGTGAAGAGGGCCAGGGCGAACAGCCACCACTTCCGCTCCTTGAGGCCGTACATTCCCAGCAGGCTCAAAAACAGGGTAAAGAAGATGTTCCAGTTGGTGAGGTTGGCCGCGAATTCACTGACCGGATGGAAGGCCAGGATGTAGAAGGGCTGGCTGATGAGAGCGAAGATCCCCAGCCGGGCCAGGTACTTCCGCACATCGTGGGTGTACAGCAGGCCCACCGTCAGGCAGTAGCAGAAGATGGGGAAGGCCAGCCGGCCGATCCAGCGGAACACGCCCACCTCCGGGAAGAAGGCGCCGCCGATGTGGTCGATCAGCATGGCGGTGATGGCGATGAGCTTTAAGAGGTCCGTGTCCAGATTGGTCTTGAGCCGGGGCGCTGTCTGGGGGATGGCCGCCGGGGTGGTGAGGACGCTCCACACACAGGAGCGGGCAGAGGCGTAAGTGTTTGTCATGGTGTTTCCCTCCTTGTTGACACCAGCGTACCGCGAAAGGCGGGCCGCCGCAAACGGGGGTGTCATCTGCGGCGGCCTGGATGTCAAGTTTTGCACCGGGACGCGGCAGGATGTCAAATTTGGCGGTTTTTCCGTCAAGTTTGGTTTGGCAGGCGGCAGCTCCTGTGGTAGAATGAGCAGGTGCCTTTGGGGTGCTTGCCCCGCGCGGGCAATCCGTTTGATTTGAGGTGAGGAAGATGCTGCGTATCGGCATCTGTGATG
>CAMMCS010000183.1 GCA_946494635.1 uncultured Oscillibacter sp.
GCTCCCCCCGCTCTGTCTCTATCATACCATAGAAACCGCCGATGTCAAACAAAAAGTTAGAAAACCTAAAAAATTTTTTATGCCCGTAGGAACAGGCGGATCAAGCGGGATCTCAGCGGCCGAAATGATTGCAAAAAAGGGCGGTTTGTGGTATATAAATATGGAGAGAAACATACGAAGGGCGAAACGGGGAGTGATTATGCCGATTCCATCCAATGTAGAAAATTTACAGCGGTTTTCTGCGAAAAACATAATCTACCAAACGGTGTGCGACTGGATCATCACCGGCGTACTGCGGCCGGGAGAAAAGATCGTCGACTCCGAGCTTGCCAAACGCTTCAACGTCAGCCGCACGCCGGTGCGGGAGGCCATTCAGATCCTGGAGGGGCAGAAGCTGGTCTATGTGGTGCCGGGCCGTGCCACTGTGGTGGCGGATATTGACACTACGGATATCGAGAAATGCTACCGCACCCTGGCGGAGCTGCAGGCTCTGGCGGCGGAGCTGGCCTGCGGCAGTATCACCGACCAGGAGCTGGAGCAGCTGGAAAAGACCCACCGCGCTTTTGTGGACGCCTGTGACCGCAATGACGGCGCAGGCGCGATCGACCATGACAACCTGTTCCATGAGACGATCGTCCGCGCCGCCCGCAATGAGTATGTGGAGGAATTTTCCCGCACGATGATTCTCCACATCCAGCGGATCAAATACCACTACTTCCACTGTGACAGGATGCGGAAGATCTCCGTATCCCAGCACGGCGAGATCCTTCGGACGATCCAGGCCAGGGACGGCGCCAAAGCGAAAGAGCTGATGCGGAGCCACTGGATCTGCTCCATGGAGAACAGCCTCCGGGATATTGCCGGAAGTATGCAGGGTCACGGCGGGGAGCTCGGGGCGGATGTCCTCACAAAGTAATACAGCGGACAGGAGACGCCATGCGGAGAGGAGACTCTCCGCATTTTCTTTTGGCAGATCGCATAAAATGTGCGGTGCACTCTGGTGATATTTGTAGAAAATGTCATTTGCGACCGAGTTTATATTGACTTCTATTTCCACTGAGGTGCATAATGGAGTTGCGATATATTGCATATCGTACACGAAATATGGCAAAATTTGGAGAAGGGAGCGCAGGCATGGACAGAGATCAACGGTTGATCGAGTTTTGTCAGGAAGCCATCCGAATCCCCAGTCCTTCCGGGCAGGAGCAGGGGGTGGCCCAGCTGATGAAGCGCAAAATGAAGGAATATGGCTTCGATGAGGTGGTCATCGACCGGTACGGCAGCGTGTTGGGCCGTATGCGGGGCAAACGGCCGGGGAAGACGATTCTTCTGGATGGACACATCGACAATGTGGATGTAATCGACGCCGGCGAGTGGACCCACGATCCCTTTGGCGGCGAGATCGATCAAGGGCGGATCTACGGCCGCGGCACATCGGACATGAAGGGCAGCGTGACGGCCATGATCTCCGCCGTCGCTCACTTCGCGGAGGACACCGGCCGGGATTTTGCCGGGGAGATCTGCGTATCCTGTACTGTCCACGAGGAGTGCTTTGAGGGGGTCTCCTCCCGGGAGATCACCCGCCTGGCGCGGCCGGACTTCGTCATCATCGGTGAGGCGACCTCCACCACCGTCAAGATCGGCCAGAGGGGCCGGGCGGAGGTGGTCGTGGAGACAGAGGGGGTCAGCTGTCACTCCTCCAACCCTGATAAGGGCGTCAACGCGGTCTACCATATGATGGCCGTGATCGAGGAGATCCGCCGGATCGTGCCCAACGAGCACCCCATTCTGGGGAAGGGCATTCTGGAGCTGACGGACATCATCTCCTCCCCCTACCCCGGCGCCTCCGTTGTTCCCTCCCTCTGCCGGGCCACCTTTGACCGCCGGACCCTGGTGGGCGAGGACGAGTCCGTGATCCTGGGCCAAGTAGAGGACGCCATCGCCCGGGCCAAGGAGAAAATCCCCGGCCTGAAGGCCCGGACCTATCTGGCGGAGGGACAGGAGGTCTGCTGGACCGGCGAGACCATCTCCGCCAAGCGGTACTTCCCGGCGTGGCTCATTGACGAGGACAATGAATATGTGCAAAAGGCTCTGGCCGGGCTGAAGGAGGCGGGGATCGAAGCGCCGATCTCTCACTTTGCCTTTTGCACCAACGGCAGCCACTTCTGCGGCGAGGCGGGCATCCCCTGCATCGGCTATGGTCCCTCACTGGAGAGTCTGGCCCACGTGCGCGATGAATATATTGAGATCGGGCAGCTGACCAAGGCCTGCCGGGGCTTCGCCAGCATCCTCCGCGAGCTGACGCGGTAAAAAGGACAGAACCGGTATATAAGGAGAGCGTGTACGATTGGAACAATTCTAAAATCAATCATTGAAAAGGAGAATGGACCGTATGGAACAGATTTTAAATTCGATCTCCAGCTTCCTGTGGGGGGCCCCAGTCCTGATCCTCCTGGCCGCCGTTGGCCTGCTGTTTGGAATCAAAACAAAATTCTTCCAATGTCGCAAGTTTGGCTATATTCTGAAAAACACCGCCGGTGAGATGTTCAAAAAAGGCGGCGGGGCAAAGGGCAAGGAAGGTACTTTGACGCCTCTGCAGGCCGTCTGCTCCGCGCTGGCCGGCTGTGTCGGCACCGCGAACATCGCCGGCGTGGCCACCGCCATGGTGGTGGGCGGCCCCGGCGCCGTGTTCTGGATGTGGGTCGTCGCCCTGCTGGGTATGCTGACAAAGTGCGTTGAGGTCACCTTGGGCCAGTACTACCGGATCAAGGGCGAGGACGGCGTCTACTACGGCGGCCCCATGTACTACATAGAGCGGGGCATGGGAAAGAAATGGAAGCCCCTGGCGATTATCTTTGCCATCACCATCATCCTGGGCGGCTTGGGAACGGCAGCTTTCGCCCAGCCCTATACCATGTCCACCGCCGTGCAGAACACCTTCGGTGTCCCGACATGGGTCACCACCGTGGTCGCGGCAGTGATCTGCGGCGCGGTGCTCATCGGCGGCGTCAAGTCCGTCGGCAGCTTCTGCGAGAAGCTGACCCCCGCCATGTGTCTGATCTATGTGGTGGGCGCTCTGGGCGTGATCATCATGAATCTGGAATATGTACCCTCCGCGTTTGCCTCGATCTTCCGGTACGCCTTCGCTCCGATGCCCGCTGTGGGCGGCCTGGCAGGGTCCACTGTCGCGCTGGCTCTGCGGCAGGGCGCCGCCCGGGGGACCTTCTCCAATGAGGCGGGCTGCGGCTCCTCCCCCATCACCCACGCCACCGCCATCACGGACCACCCCTTTAAGGAAGGGCTGTACGGCTGCTTTGAGGTGTTCGTGGATACGCTGGTGGTGTGCACGATGACCGCCCTCGCCATTCTCTGCTCCGGTCCCGAGATCTGGCAGTCCGGCCTGGAGGCGGAGGCCCTGACCATGGCGGCCTTCTCCACGGCGTACGGGTCCATGCTGGGTAAGATCCTGGTCACGATTCCTCTGGCCCTGTTTGCGTTCTCCACCATGGTGGGCTGGGAGATCAACTATGAGTCCGCCTTCTTCTATATCTTCCCCAAGGGTAAGCAGTCCAAGGCCTTTAAGTATGCCATCCGCCTGCTGTGGCTGGTGCCCGGCTTCCTGGCCCTGGGCAAGACGCCCCAGGTCATCTGGACCGTGGTGGACATTGTCTCCGGCTTCTGGTGCATCCCCAACGCCATCGCCCTGCTGGCCCTGTCCGGCGTGTTCATGAAAATCTACCGGGACTACGAGAGCAAGTACATCAGCAAAACGAAACCTCTTTCCCAGCCCCTTGAGTACGTCGGAAAGGATTGATCGTCTCACAAACCTCTGAGTTTTCACGCTCCAGTCTGAGCTTGCGGCGCTTGCACACGGAGCGGCGGGCGGCGTCCGTGCTGTGCGCGGATGCCGCCCGTTTTCGGGATTCTACCAGAATCAAACATTTTTTATGAGAACCTAAAAAATATTTTGAAAAACCGTTGCAATCTTCGCCGGATGCTGGTATGATGATGCTGTAAGCG
>CAMMCS010000184.1 GCA_946494635.1 uncultured Oscillibacter sp.
CCTTTCCCTCTGCGCCTCCTGGTTGAGCCGCCCCGCCCGCGGCGGGCCGGGGGGTCCCCTCCTCTGCCCCCGCTGTGCATTTCCCCCTGAAGCAGACGCCGGAAAACCTGGCTCACCGCTCCGGCTGAAAAATTTTACGGCGCAGGAATGGAAACAAAAAATTTACAAATACTACTTGAAATGAAAACACAAACCTCGTAATATAATATTGAAAACTATATTACGGGATTTGGACGGCACAAGCCGGTTTCAAGAAGGAGAGACCATTCCATGCGTAAACTTTTTGCAAAAGCTCAGGACCGGGTCAGCTGCGAGACCCACGCCTTCGGTGCGGCGGCCGCGCTGGGGGGCGGTCTGCTGTATCTGCTGCGGGGGATCTGGACGGGGGCGGCGCCCTCGGCGGTGGGGGCGGCCATGTGCTTCTGCCTTTCCATGATCGCGCTGTACGCGGCCAGCGCCGTGTACCACTACTATCCAGGCACCGCCGCCAGCGGCGGGGTGAAGCGGCGGCTGCGGAAGATGGATCACAGCATGATCTATGTGCTGATCGCCGGCAGCTACACCCCCTTCTGCGTGGTGCTGCTGCCCCAGCCCAAGGGCACGGTGTTCTGCCTGGCCCTGTGGGGGGTGGCCCTGGCGGGGGCGCTGGTGAAGATCCTGTGGATCAACGCGCCCCGCGTCCTCTCCACGGCGGTGTACCTCATCATGGGCTGGTCGGTGGTGTTCGTGTGGAGGGATTTTACCGCCCTGGGCCAGCCCTGCCTGACCCTGGTGGCCATCGGCGGGATCTGCTACTCCGTGGGGGCGGTGTTCTACGCGGTCAAAAAGCCCAACATTTCGGCGCAGTGGACCTTCCACGAGCTGTTCCACCTGCTGATCCTGGCGGGGTCGTTCTTCCACTATCTGGCGGTATATCTGTATGTGCTGTGATGCTCTGCGCAGAAACGGCAAGTCCCCCGGAATCCTCCGGGGGACTTGTTTTTGCCTCAGGCTTCGGGATCGCCAAGGGGAATGGGGCCGTGCTGGCGCTCGAAATCCTCAATATACCGGCGCAGGAGGTACAGCACCTCGCCATTGCAGCTGCGGCCATCATATTGGGCTACATAGCGAAGCTTACTGTGGGTCTGGGCATCAATCCGCAGGCCCAGGTGTTTGGTGTCGCTTTTTGTCATTCGTGTACTCCTTCGCCCCAATGTGCTTTTTGAGTTGATTTTAAGTCCATTCTGAGATATAATGTGCAAAATGGACTTAAAGTAAGTACACAAAATTTTGAGAAAAGGAAATAGCGGAAAAGGGATTGTGAAGTTTAAGGAGGGAAGAGATGGAGTATTGTCCGGATTCCAAGCGGATCTACCAGCACATTTGCTGCCGGATGACGCTGGCCATCAGCCGCAGCCTGGAACTGCTGGAGCAGGGCCGCTGGCAGGAGGCCCGGGATCTGCTGTCCCGGGCGCAGGAAGAGGTTGACCGGCTGATCGAGAGCCCCCGGGGCGTGACGCTCCATCTGGAGGAGGCGGACAGCTGAAAGAGAGCAGAAGGCCCGCCCGGCGGAATGTTCCGCCGGGCGGCCTTTGAAATCTTCAGGATCAGGACGTTGGCAGAGTTTACCGCAGGCTCCCGTCCGGCATCAGCAGGTTGTACGACTCCAGCAGGGCCTTGGCCTCGTCCAGAGACTCCGCCGGGGCCACATAGACGGAGGAGCCGGCTACATAGGTTGACGTTCCGTCGTCCTCGCCGGGGACCCGCTCAAAGGGGAACAGGAAGAACTGCGTATATTCCCGGTCTGTGTACAGCTCCCCGAAAGGCGTGTGGGCGGGGAACTTTCCGTATTCGAGCAGGCCCCGGTTGAGACCGCCATCCTCGCGGGCCATGGTCAGCCAGGCCTTGCTGGATTCCTCAGAGGTGAAGGGCTGATCCGCCAGCTCCAGATATCCGCTGAAGCTGTCATCCTGCCCCCACTGCTTCACCAGCTCCCCGTGGAAATGCAGGGTGGTGCTCACGGCGGTGGTCGCGCCGTCCTCCCACAGCACCGCCGGGAGGGTTATATCCACCTGGGACCGGAATTTCACCATGCGGGCGATGACCAGGGCGGCGCCGAGGATCAGCACCAGGCAGATCACCGTCGTGACCCGGCTGGGTCCGTGCCGTTTGGCTTTCGTCTGTTCTGAGGCCATGGTATGCTCCTTTCCGCCGGACAGGGCCGGCCTGCCGTGTATAAAGGGAGAGTGCCTTATTTCGTGCCGAAGATCCGGTCGCCGGCATCCCCCAGGCCGGGGACGATGTAGCCGTGCTCATTGAGCCGCTGGTCCACGGCTCCGCAGTAGATGTCCACATCCGGGTGGGCCTTCTGGATCCGGTCGATGCCCTCCGGCGCCGCCAGCAGCACCATCAGCTTGATGTTCCGGCAGCCCCGCTTCTTCATCTCGGTGATGGCGGCCTCGGCGCTGCCGCCGGTGGCCAGCATGGGGTCCACGATCATGATGTCCCGCTCGGCGATGTCCTTGGGCATCTTGCAGAAGTAGACATGGGGCTCCAGCGTCTCCTCATCCCGGAACATGCCGATGTGGCCCACCCGGGCGGAGGGCACCATCCGCAGCACGCCGTCCACCAGGCCCAGGCCCGCCCGCAGGATGGGCACCACGGCGAACTTCTTGCCCTTGAGGGTGGGGGCGACGGTCTTGCAGATGGGCGTCTCCACCTCCCGGGTGGTCAGGGGCAGGTCCCGGGTGGCCTCATAGGTGATCAGCATGCCGATCTCGCTGACCAGCTCCCGAAAGTCCTTCACGCTGGTGTTCTTGTCCCGCAGGATGGTGAGCTTGTGGGCTACCAGGGGGTGGTCCATGACATGTACTTTGCCGTTCATCATTCCATTACTCCTTTTCTCGATCACATCATCACAGGCGGAAGCCTGTCAGGTTTGCATCCGGTCCCGCAGGCGCTGGGCCTGGGGCGGCCGCAGATAGACCGGCAGCAGCTCCTGGGCGGAGACCAGTTTCCCCGCCCGGGCCAGGTCCTCGCCGCACAGGGCCACGGACATGGCGTTCTGCATCACCAGGTGGGCCGGCGCCAGGCGGCAGGGAAGGCCCGCCTCTGCCAGCGCCCGTTCACAGAGGGCCGCGCCGTCCCCCACGATCACCAGGGGCAGGGGTTCGCCCCGCAGCTCCTCCGCCAGCTCCGCAAGGCCGATGGCCCGGTCCGGCGTCCGGCGGGTCAGGCGGCCCTCTCCGGCGGTGAACAGGGCGTTGTAGACCTGGCTGCGGCGGGCGTCCATGGCGCAGACCACCAGGGCGTCCATGTGGGCCACGTTCCTGGCCATGGCTTCCAGGGTGGAGACAGCGGCGCAGGGCTTGTCCGCCGCGAAGGCCAGCCCCTTGGCGGCGGAGACGCCGATGCGGATGCCGGTGAAGGACCCGGGGCCCACCGCCACGGCGACGGCGTCGCAGTCCTGCACCGTCAGGCCGGTGTTTTTCAGCATGGCCTCCACAATGGGCATCAGGGTGCGGCTGTGGGTGAGGCCGGTGTCCTGATAGCCGGAGCAGAGGACTTTCCCGTCCTCCGTCACGGCGGCGGAGACCGCCTTGGCGGAGGTCTCCAGAGCAAGAATTCTCATGAAGCAGAACCTCCCTCCACGGTGATGATCCGCCAGCCGTCGTGATCCGGGTGGCGGGCCAGGGTGACGGTGACGGCGTCCTCCGGCAGGGCGTCCGCCACCTGCTCGCTCCACTCCACGGCGCAGACGCCGCCCCGGGCCAGGTAGTCCTCCCACCCGATGTCGAACAGGTCGTCGGATCCCTCCAGGCGGTACATATCGAAGTGGAACAGGGGAATGGCCCCCTCATACTCGTTGACGATGGTAAAGGTGGGGCTGGTGACCCGCCCCCGGCACCCCAGGCCCCGGGCCAGCCCCCGGGTGAAGGCGGTCTTGCCCATGCCCAGGCCGCCCCGGTAGGCCACCACGGCGCCGGGGGAGAGGGCGGCGGCCAGCCGCTCTCC
>CAMMCS010000185.1 GCA_946494635.1 uncultured Oscillibacter sp.
ATAGCTTTCCAAGGCGTGATAACCCAACTCGTTATGAATCATATCCATGTGGAAGTTATAGTCGCCCGCTGGGACAGTGTCCAGGTAGGGCTTGATGTAGTGGAGATAAAGCCATATCATAAAGTCTGACATAGAAACCACCTTTCAAAACACTAAAATTTTTTAGTGTCAAGAGGAGCATTCAATGGAAATCATTTTTAAGGACCGGATACGTGCACTACGTCAAGAACGAGGCGAAACACAGGTGCAGGTAGCGGAAGCTATTGGGGTTGCGGAATCACATTATCAGCGGTTTGAAAGAGGGGCCAATCTGCCGAATTTGGAAAACGCCTGGAAGCTGGCGGACCACTTCGGCGTCACCATCGACTATCTGGTGGGGCGAAGCGACAAGCGGGGGTAACATGAGATGGGCCGCCGTCCGGCGGCCTCGGGGCTCTCTGCTTCCGCAGGGGGCTGGTCCAGCGGGATGCGCCCCCCATTCTCTTTTTGGTTGCGCCAAAAAGAGAATGCGCCGCGCCCGGTGGAAGAGAAAAAGCGCTTCGGCGGGGGATGGTTGGCACTCCCTTGCAGAAGTCAGGGACGGAAACGCGCCGCCCTTGGGGAATCCTTAGGCCCGGGGAGGTTCAGGGATACCCCTGCTTCGCTTTCCGCTGCCGCTCACGCTTCCGCGGAGAACCAGCCAGCGCGTAGCGAAGCGGAACGCGCGAAAAGAGAAGCTGGTCAAATGCGATCTTGCACCCCGACGACCTCCGCACCATCCGCCACGGGTCGGCAGTTGGGGGAACCGCAGAAGACCTAAGCGTGCCCGAAGGCTAGGCAAAATCGGAGCAGGCACCGGTACGCCGACCCCCGTCAGCGCGGAGGGCCACTGCACCGGAGCGCGTCCAAGCGGCCTTTTCTTTTGGACCGTGCACGGCCCGTTTTCTTTTCGGCAAGACCGAAAAGAAAATGGGGGGTGCATTGCCCAGCTATCATCATAGCTGCCATTCCGCGTCCAATGGGACGCACCCCAAGCACTCCCGCCCCGGAACACCGAATCTGCCCCTTTGCATACACTATCCCGAGGTGATTTGGGATGACATTGCTGCAAGACGGTTTGATCGCGTTCCTCTCCGCGGTGGGCGTCACCACCCTGGTGTGGATCGTGGCGGGGGCCTTTTTCCGGGCCGGGCGGCCGGCGATCCCGGGCCTGCTGCTGGTGCTGCCCCTGCGGGGGGAGGCCCTGGCCATGGAGGCGGACGTGCGGGAGCTGCGGCGGCTGAAAAACCGCCTGCCGGGGGCAAAGATCCTGCTGGCGGACTGCGGCATGACCGCCGACGCCCGGGCCCTGGCGGCGTACCTGGCGGACCGGGAGCCGAACGCCGCGCTGACGGACGGCGCCGTGATCCGGCTGGATGAGACCTGAAAGACCACTGCACAAAAGAGGAAGAGTATGGAAGAATTGGTTACCTGCGAGGGGACGGTACATAGCGTCATTTTTCAAAACGCCGAAAACGGCTATACGGTCCTGCGCCTCCTGACGGAGGAGGGCGAGGTGATCACCGTGGTGGGCTGCATCCCCTGCGTGGCGCCGGGGGAGCATCTGGCGGTCTCCGGCACCCGGGAGACCCACCCCCAGCATGGGGAGCAGCTCCGGGTGGTGGAGCTGGAGCGGAGCCTGCCGGAGGACGAGGAGGAGATCTTCAGCTATTTGTCCTCCGGCGTCTGCAAGGGCGTGGGCCCCGCCACCGCCCGGCGGATCGTGGAGCGGTTCGGGCCGGAGACCCTGGACGTCCTGGAGCGGGAGCCGGAGCGGCTCACCACCCTGAAGGGCATCACCGCCCGGAAGGCCCAGGAGATCGCCGAAAACTTCCGCCGGCACATGGGATTGCGGCGGCTGATGGCCTTTCTGGCCCAGTACCAGCTGCCGCCCATCCTGGCTATGGAGCTGCGGCGGCAGTATGGCGACGCGGCGCTGGAGAAGGTGCGGGAGAATCCCTACCTCCTCTCCGGCGAGGCCTGCGGCGTGGCCTTCTCCGTCACGGACGAGATGGCCATGGGCATGGGCATGGCGGCGGACAGCGACCAGCGGCTCCAGGCGGCGGTGACCTTTGAGCTGGGCCACAACGAGAACAACGGCCATGTGTTCCTGCCCCGGAACAAGCTGATCGCCGCCACCGCCCAGCTGCTGGACTGCGGGACGGACCTGGTGGAGCAGGCGCTGGACAGCCTCATCGACCGGGGAGGCGTGGTCCAGGAGCAGGTGGCCAATGTGGAGGCCTGCTACCTCCGGCGGCTGTGGGAGGCGGAGAGCTCCGCCTGCATCCGCCTGGCGGGCCTGCTGGCGGCGGACACGGACCAGAGCCGCCAGGCGGGCCGGGCAGTGGACGAGATCGAGGCCCGGCAGGGCATTACCTACGCCCCCCAGCAGCGGCAGGCGGTGGAGCTGGCGGCCCGGTGCGGCGTGCTGATCCTCACCGGCGGCCCTGGCACCGGCAAGACCACCACCGTCCGGGGCATCGTGGCCCTGTTTCAGAAAATGGGACTGGAGATCGTGCTGGCGGCCCCCACCGGCCGGGCGGCCAAGCGGATGAGCGAGCTGACCGGCATGGAGGCCCAGACGGTCCACCGGCTGCTGGGGATGAGCTGGAACGACGCCACCCACCAGGTGACCTTCCAGAAGACGGAGAAGGAGCCCCTGGAGGCGGACGCCGTGATCGTGGACGAGATGAGCATGGTGGACCTCACCCTGTTCTCCGCCCTGCTGCGGGCCCTGCGGCCCGGCACCCGGCTGGTGCTGGTGGGGGACGCGGACCAGCTGCCCTCCGTGGGGGCGGGGAACGTGTTCTCCGACCTGATCCGCAGCGGCAGGGTGGAGACGGTGTTCCTGCGGGAGGTGTTCCGCCAGGCGGAGCAGTCCGCCATCATCCGCAACGCCCACGCGGTGAACCTGGGCCAGCCGCCCCAGCTGACCAACGACCAGGGGGACTTCTTCTTCCTCTGCCGCCGGGATGGGGAGCGGACCCTCTCCACGGTGGTGGAGCTGTGCAAAACCCGGCTGCCGGACCACATGGGCATCCCGGCGGACCAGATCCAGGTGCTGACGCCCACCCGGAAGGGGCCCAGCGGCACGGAGAATCTGAACCGCTGCCTTCAGGCGGCGCTGAACCCGCCGGCGGCGGACAAGCGGGAGATCCAGTGGGGAGAGCGGCTGTTCCGCACCGGGGACCGGATCATGCAGACGAAAAACAACTACAACGTGGTATGGGAAAAGACGGACGGCACCGTGGGCACCGGCATGTTCAACGGGGACGTGGGAAAGATCGTGGAGATCGACCCGTCCGGGGAGCTGCTGGTGGTGAACTTTGACGACCGAATCGCCACGTACACCCTGGAGATGCTCAATGAGATCGACCTGGCCTATGCCATGACCGTCCACAAGGCCCAGGGCAGCGAGTACCGGTGCGTGGTGCTGGCGGCCATGCCGGCGGCGCCGTCCCTGATGGTGCGGGGGGTGCTGTACACGGCCCTGACCCGGGCAAGGGAGCTTCTGATCGTGGTGGGGGATGATGCGGCCATCCGGGCCATGGCGGCCAACGACCGCCAGCAGCGGCGGTATTCCGGCCTCCGGTGGAGGCTGGCGCATTCGGCGATGCCGCCGGAGACGCCGTAGGAGCGGCAGGCTGTCGCCCGGGAGAAATGCGGGCCGCCGAACGGCGGCCTCGGGGGTCTCTGCTTCCGCAGGAGGCTGGTCCAGCGGGATGCACCCCCCATTTTCTTTTCTGTCTTGCGGAAAAGAAAACGGGCCGTGCACGGTCCAAAAGAAAAGGCCGCTTAGGCGCGCTCCGGTGCAGTGGCCCTCCGCGCGACGGGGGGCGGCGGATCGGTGCCTGCGCCGATTTTGCCTCGCCTTTGGGCACGCTATTCTCTTCTACGAGGTCGATACTGCCGTCCCGTGGCGGATGGTGCGGAGGGCGTCGGGGTGGTCGTC
>CAMMCS010000186.1 GCA_946494635.1 uncultured Oscillibacter sp.
AGGCCGCTCTGCCACTGGCTGGTGGCGGAGTGGGGCAGGGAGTAGCCGTGCTGGCCATATACATACATGGTGAAACCGGAGCAGTCAAAGCCGCTGGGAGAGGAACCGCCATAGACATAGCGGGTGCCCAGATGCTGCATGGCGGCATCCACGATGGCGCTGTTGGAAGAGGCGGAGTTCGTCAGATCCACATAGTCGCTGCGGATATATCCCTCGGTGCCGTATTCGCAGGTGACGTCATACCAGCCGTCCTCCAGGCCATTGACCGTGACGATGGCATCCTTTTCGATGGTGGCCAGACCCTCGCTGTCCGTGGAGGGGCCGGACCGGACAATGACGCCGGAGCCGTTGACGCGGCCATATGTAGTGAAGACATTGTCCTTGTCCACGGCCAGGTAATCGGAGGAGACATAGCCGGTCTTGCCGTTATAGCTGATCCTGTACCAGCCGTCCACCGAACCGTCCTGAAGGGCAACGGTCACATCCTCGTCCAGCATCGTAATCACGGAAGAGGAGGTGGAGGGCTCTGACCGGAGCCGCAGGGAGGAGCCTGTGGTAACGCCGGCACCGGTGGCGATGTCAGCGGCTGCGGCGGTGGCAGCCAGAGCCAAAACAGCGAGAAGGGAGAGCAGCAGGACCCGGCCTGCCTTGCCTGCGAAATGCGTCATAGGTGTACGATCCTTTCGTCAGTCTTTTGTAGCGCGGAGGGAAAGTCGCTTACAGCTTGCCGGCCAGCGCCCGGTCCAGCCAGACGGAGGCAATATCCATCGCGGCGTAGAGGCTGTCCTTTTCGCTCTTCTTGATGACACGGTCCCGGGATTTCAGATCCGGCTCTGTCAGCTGGAGCTGAATGGAGACCTTTGTGGCCACGTCCAGATCCTGCTCTTTCTTGGTGCTGAGAATCTGCATCATAATGATATATTTTTCAGCCATCGTGCCGTAGTAGATCAGATTGTCCACCCGGCGGAGGGGATGGCCCTTGTAAACCAAACCTTCTGCCTTTTTGGCCTTGCTCTCTGCCATGGAAACACTCCTTCAAAAAACTTGTAACCGAATTGTAACAGATTTTATCCGGTTTGTCAACGATTGGTCACAAGAAATTACAGGGAATGTCTGACAGCGAGCTCCGCCAAAAGGGCGTAAAAAAAACCGCCGGCGGAGACCGGCGCGTCTGCGCGGCTCCCCCGGCGGAAAGCGGAAAAGATCTTACTGCCCCAGATATTTGCGGACCAACACCTGCAGCAGCTCATCCCGGTCGATCTTGCGGATCAGGGTCCGGGCGTTGTTGTGATTGGTGATGTAGGTGGGGTCCTCGGACAGGATATAGCCCACGATCTGATTGATGGGGTTATAGCCCTTTTCCTCCAATGCCCGATAGACGGTCAGGAGAATCTGGTGGATCTCCGCGTCCTTCTCTGTGGCAATACTGAATTTCCTGGTAAAGTCGTCCATACAGGCACCACCTTTTCCGGGGCAGCCAGCCCCAAATCATACAAATATATTATACGCTTCTCTCTGAAAACTGTAAAGCCCTTTCACAAGGATTTTTCCAAAAACCATTCCCCCGGGGCCGGATGGCCCAGCCGGGGGAATGGTTTTCCGGATATTGGGAATCAATTACCGCAGGACGGCGTTCAGTTCCGTTTCCAGCAGCCCAAGAATGTTTTTCACATCCGCATCTGCCTCTTCGGCGGTCAGGCTGCGGTCGTCAGAGCGGAGCGTCAGGCTGAAGGCCACGCTCTTCTTGCCCTCCGGGATGCCGGCGCCGGTGTAGATATCGAACAGCGTCACATCTTTCAGCAGGCCCTTGGCGCCCCGGCGGATGCAGTCCTCCAGGGCCCCCACGGTGACGGCCTTGTCGCACACCACGGCGATGTCCCGGGTGACGGCGGGGAACTTGGGCAGAGGCACATACTCGGGATCGGCCCCCTTGGCATTCTCCAGCTCGTCCATGGACAGCTCGGCGCAGTAGAATTCGGCGTCCACGCCGTAGTTCTGGGCCACCAGGGGATGGATCTGGCCGAAGTATCCCAGGCAGTCGCTGCCGCTCCAGACCTCGGCGAACCGGCCGGGGTGATAGGAGACCGCCTCCGGGAAGCCGCTGCCGGTGCGGAAGGACACATCCTTGACCCGCAGCTCCTTGAGGATGGCCTCGATGAGGCCCTTCATGGCGTAGAAGTCCATGTCGCCGCCGTAGGCGCCCAGGGTCAGCACCTTGGACTCGATGGCCAGGCCGTCCTCGCCGCCGGGCAGATACGTCCGGCCCACCTCATAGAGTTTCACGTCCTGGTTGCGGTAGTTGTAGTTCCGGGTCAGGATCTCCAGCATGGAGGGCAGGGTGGTGGTCCGCATGATGGAGGTGTCCTCCCCCAGGGGGTTCAGGATCTTGAGGGAGTTCCGCCGCTGATAGTCCTGGGGCCAGCGGATCTTGTCGTACTGGGTGGGGGAGATGAAGGAGTAGGTGATGATCTCATCGTACCCGAAGGCCCGGCACACGCCGGACACCCGGCGCTCCAGGATCTCCTCGGCGCCGTAGCCGCCCAGGGTGGTCTGGCCCCGCATCAGGGTGGTGGGGATGTTGTTGTAGCCGTAGAACCGGGCCACCTCCTCCGCCAGGTCGGCGACGCCCTCCACGTCCCCCCGCCAGGAGGGGATGACCACGTCGGCGGGACCGCTGGGAATGGAGCCGTCCCGGGTGCGGATGTCCACCCGGGCCAGATACTGGTACTGGTCCGCTGCGGGGATGTCGGTGCCCAGCAGGGCGTTGACCCGCTCCGGATCCATGCGGATGGTGCGGGGCTGGGGCACATGGTTCAGGATGTCGATGACGCCGTCCATCACCTCGCCGGCGCCCAGCTGCTCCACCAGCTCGCAGGCCCGGTTGACGGCGGGGAGGGTATTCAGGGGATCCAGGCCCTTTTCAAACTTGGCGCTGGCCTCCGTCCGCATCCCCAGGGACAGGGCGCCCTTGCGGATGCAGGTGCCGTCGAAGCAGGCGGACTCGAACACCACGTCGGTGGTGTCCGCCACGATCTCGCTGTTCAGTCCGCCCATGATGCCCGCCAAGCCCACGGCCCGGTGCTCGTCGGCGATGACCAGGTGATTGGCGGTGAGCTTGCGGACATTGCCGTCCAGGGTGGTGAGCTCCTCGCCCTCCTCGGCCCGGCGGACGATGATGTGGCCGCCCTTCACATAGCGGTAGTCAAAGGCGTGCATGGGCTGGCCGTACTCCAGCATCACATAGTTGGTGATGTCCACGATGTTGTTGATGGGGCGGACGCCCATGCTCCGCAGCCGCTCCCGCATCCACTTGGGGGAGGGGGCGATCTTCACGTTCCGCACCATCCGGGCGGTGTACCGGGGTACCAGATCCTCCGCGGGGGTCTCAATGTCCAGCAGATCTGTCAGCACCCCGTCGGCGCCGCCCTTCACCTCCGGCTCGTGGAGGGACAGGGGCTGCTGATAGGTGGCGGCCACCTCCCGGGCCAGGCCGATGACGCTGAGGCAGTCCGGCCGGTTGGGAGTGATCTCGAATTCCACCACATGGTCGTCTGCGCCGATGATGGGCTTGATGTCGTCGCCGTTCTTCACGCCCTCCTCGTGGAGGACGAAGATGCCGTCGGGGATGCAGTGGGGGAACTCCTTCTGCTCGGCGTGGAGGTCGGCCAGGGTGCAGATGATGTTGGTTTTGGTGTTGTAGGCCGCCAGGTCCCCCTCGTGGAGATTGGGGCAGATGGTATCCGGCACAGCGGTGGAGCCGCCCAGGTCCAGACAGGTGTGGAAGGTGTTGTCAGGCTGAATGGCGCACTCCAGGACCTTGGCGCACACCACGGGCCCGAACACCTTGTCCCCGGGCTGGATGTCCGCGGGGATGGAGGGCTTGTTCTTGTCCAGGGGGTGGTAGTCGTTCAAAATGGCGGCGGGGACGATGGCGGCGTAGGGGAAGTCCCGCTCATCCAGGCCCAGCT
>CAMMCS010000187.1 GCA_946494635.1 uncultured Oscillibacter sp.
TCGGGCAGATCATCTCCCTGCTGGGCAACGCCGTGCTGCGGTTCGTGCTGCCGCTGTACCTGCTGGATGTCACCGGATCCCGGAGCCTGTTCGGCCTGTGCTCCGCTGCGGCGTTCGCCCCCATGGTGGTGCTGACGCCTCTGGGAGGCGTGGTGGCAGACCGGCTCCATAAGCAGCGGATCATGGTGGCGCTGGACTTTTTTACCTGCGCACTGGTGGCCCTGACGGCGCTGGCTCTGGGCCGCCTGCCCCTGGTGCCCGTGCTGGTGGCGGCCATGATGCTGCTGTACGGCATCTCCGGGGCGTATCAGCCGGCGGTGCAGGCCAGCATGCCCCTGCTGTGCCCGCCGGACCGGCTGGTGGACGGCAACGCCGTCATCAACCAGGTCAGCGCCCTGTCCAACCTGCTGGGGCCGCTGCTGGGGAGCCTGGCCTACGGCGTATTCGGCGTGGCACCGGTGCTGGCCGGGGCATCGGCCTGCTTCTTCGCCTCGGCGGTGATGGAGCTGTTCATCCACATCCCGCACTCGCCGCGGCACACGGGATCCGGCATCTGGCAGACCGCCCGGGCTGACCTGGCGGAGAGCGGCCATTTCCTCCGGCGGGAACGGCCCGTGATCCTGAAATACATCGCCCTGGTCTGCGCCTTCAACCTGCTGCTGAGCGCCCTGCTGGTGGTCAGCATGCCGGTGCTCATCAAGCAGACCCTGGGGCTGGGGGACACCTGGTACGGCGTCAACCAGACCGCCATGGCGGCGGGGAGCCTGGCCGGAGGTCTGGCGGCGGGCCTGCTGGGCGCCCGGATGACAGTCCGCCGGTCCTGGATGACGCTGCTGGTCTGCGCCGCCTGCCTTATCCCCATGGGCATCTGCCTGCTGGCCGGGACGGGCGCCGCCGGGGCATTCGCGGTGCTGACGGCTGCGGGCTTTGTGCTGATGGCCTGCGCGGCACTGTTCACCGTCACCATGCTGGCCCACATCCAGTCCCAGACGCCAGCCGAATTGGTGGGAAAGGTGGTGTCGTTGCTGCTGACGGTCTCCCTCTGCGCTCAGCCGCTGGGCCAGGTTCTCTATGGCGTGCTGCTGGAGCATCTGACCGGGCAGGAGGGCTGGGTGCTGCTGGGGGCGGCCTGCGGAGCGCTGGCCGTGGCCCTGGCGGCCCGGCGGGTGGCTCAAACCGCCGCCTCTGACTCCAGCAGGTGCATGGCGGAGACCTCATAGGCGATACGCTCCTGCGAAGAGCCATCGTCCAGCACCTTGCGGTAGGCCCGGCTCTGGACACGGCCCTCCAGACTGAGCGCGTCTCCCACATGAAGGCCGGCGGCCTGAAGGGCCAGCTGCCCCCAGGTGATGACCGGCAGATAGTCAGCGCGCCCGTAGCGGCGGCTCACCGCCAGCATCAGGTCGCAGATGCTGCGGCCCAGGGGTGTGCGGCGGAAGATGGGGGGCTTGCAGAGGGTCCCGGAGAGGAGAATACGGTTGCAGGGCTCCCCCTCCCCCGGCCCCAGGGACTGGACATAGACCGTGAGCACCAGCTTGTTCCCCACGCCGGAGCGGTTGTTGAAGGAGCGCAGCTGTCCCCGGACCCGGAGAGAGCTGCCCGGCGTCACGGATTCCAGCAGGGACTCCGGAAGCAGCACCGGCAGGGTGTCCGGCGTGCCGGAGAGCCGGGGAACCTGCAGGAAAAAACGGAAAAACCGGGTGCCGTGATTTTCATGGGATAGGGCCGGCGCATCCAGGGCCAGGCCCTCCAGCAGTACCTCGTTGCGGGTCTGAGTCATCATGTTGTCCACCTCGCGGTCGTGATGCTACACCTTATGAGGGGGAGCGGCGGGATAGACCTGAAAATCTCCGGCAAAAGAATCCGCCCTTGCCACCAGGGCCTCCGCCGTATATAATGGGGACAGGACAAGTGCGGCGGCGGGACCGCCGGAGAGGGAGGAGAGAATAGCAATGAAAGCCATCGTGTACACTTCCCAGTGCGGTCATACCCAGCGGTACGCCCGGATGCTGTCGGAGAAAACCGGCGTGCCGGCCTACAGTATGAAAGAGGCCAGGGAAAAGCTGCAGCTGAAGGATGAGGTCTTCTATATGGGCTGGCTGATGGCCGGCACGGTAAAGGGTATCCAGCAGGCCATGGACCGCTATGTTGTCCGGGGCGCGGCCATTGTGGGGGTGTCTCCCCAGGGCAATGGGGATCTGTGGACAGAGGCCCGAATCAACGGCGGCTACAGTGACAGCGGCGGGCGCCTGTTCTACCTGCAGGGGGGCTACGCGCCGGAGAAGCTGGGCCTGATCCACCGGATGATGATGAAGACCATGGCCCGCTCCGTCATTCGCCAGGTAGAGGCCAGGGGCGACGCCGCCACAGAGCAGGAGCGGCGGATGGCGGAGGTGTTCCGGAACGGCGGCGATTTCGTGCGGGAAGAGGCACTGGACGAGATTGTCCAGTGGTTCCGGGAGGGAGATCACTCCGGGGAGCTGAAGGCCACGCCCCGTGTGGAGTTCTGAAAGGTGCGAAAAGCGCCCCGGCTGTCTTATGGACAGCCGGGGCGCTTGATTCTATACAGATTGGGCGCCGGCGGAACGCCTCAGACGCGGGCCACGCCGGAGTCGCGGGCGGCCTGGGCCACGGCGGAGGCCACCGCGTCCTTCACGCGGGGGTCAAAGGCCGCGGGGATGATATAGTCGGCGGAGAGGTCATCGCCCACCAGGCCCGCCAGGGCCTCTGCGGCGGCGATCTTCATGGCGTCGTTGATGTCGCTGGCACGGGCATCCAGGGCGCCCCGGAAGATCCCGGGGAAGGCCAGCACGTTATTGATCTGGTTGGGGTAGTCGCTGCGGCCGGTGGCCACCACCGCCGCGCCGCCGGCCCTGGCGTCGTCCGGGAAGATCTCCGGCGTGGGGTTGGCGCAGGCGAAGATGACGGCGTCCTTTGCCATGGTTTTTACCATCTCCGCAGTCACTGCACCGGGGGCGGAGACGCCGATGAACACATCTGCCCCGACCAGGACGTCCGCCAGGGAGCCGGCCTGCTTTGCCGGGTTTGTTACCTGGGCAATCTCCTCCTTCACAGGGTTCATGCCCTCGGTCCGGCCAGCGTAGATGGCGCCCTTCCGGTCGCACAGCGTCACGTTTCCCGCACCGGCGGAGAGCAGCAGCTTCGTGATAGCGATGGCCGCCGCACCTGCGCCGTTGAGCACGATCTTCACATCCGCCAGCTGCTTCCCAACCACCTTCAGCGCGTTGGTGAGACCCGCCAGGGTGATGACGGCGGTGCCGTGCTGGTCGTCGTGGAAGATGGGGATGTCGCACCGCTCCTTCAGCTTCTGCTCGATTTCAAAGCACCGGGGGGCGGCGATATCCTCCAGGTTCACGCCGCCGAAGGATCCTGCCAGCAGGGCCACCGTGTTGACGATTTCGTCCACGTCGTGGCTGCGGACGCACAGGGGGATGGCATCCACGCCGCCGAAGGCCTTGAAGAGGACGCACTTGCCCTCCATGACGGGCATGCCGGCCTCCGGGCCGATGTCGCCGAGACCCAGGACGGCGGAGCCATCGGTGACAACCGCCACGGTGTTCCACCGGCGGGTCAGCTCATAGCTCTTGCTGACGTCCTTTTGGATCTCCAGACAGGGCTGGGCCACGCCTGGCGTGTAGGCCAGGGACAAAGCCTCCTTACTGTCCACGTTCGCCCGGGGCGTGACCTCCAGCTTGCCCTTCCACTCGTAATGCAGCCGCAGGGATTCCTTTGCGTAATCCATAATTGTGCTCCTCTCCGAAAAGCGATCTCAAGATAGCCCTATTGTACGGGAAAAGATGCCGCTTGTCAATTTCGGCTGGCAAAGATCCCAAGCCGGATCGGGGATCTATGTATCATACGCCCGTGGGAGCGTGGGTACGGAGCAAAGGGAGCGGGGAGGCGGGCGCCTCAGTCCGGGAGGCTGGCGC
>CAMMCS010000188.1 GCA_946494635.1 uncultured Oscillibacter sp.
GCTCCGCCAGCAGGTCCGCCGCCGGCACCAGCTCACAGGGCAGGGCCCTGGCGTAGAAGCCATGCTCCCGGACGGTCATATAGGCGTCCTCAAACCCAAGGCGGCGGATGTGGTGGCGCTGGATGGCCTCCTGCAAAAGCGCGGAGTACCCCCGGCCGGCGCCCACCTCCCGGATGTCCGCGCCCTGGATGTGCCGCCGGGCGGCCTCTGTGTACCGGGAGTCTGTGAAGTAGTAAAACTTCTCGGGAGTGACCAGGGCCATGCCGTCGGTGCCGGCGGAGTGGAAGCCGGAGGCGTAGAAGCGGTTGGCCTCGTTGGTCAGCAGCATGCCGTCCAGGTCGTGGGCGGCCAGATGATCGGCGATCTTGGCAAAGTGATTCATAGCGTTACCTCCTGGGCCGACGATGTCCTCAGACGGCCATCAAAAGTCCGTAGAATACCGGAGGGGACAGTTTCTGGAAAGCCGTTCCGCACGGATGCTGATTAAGCGCCGGCCTCCATCTTCTCCGCAGAGGCCCTGACGAAGCCGCAGAACAGCGGGTGCGGCCGGTCGGGACGGACAGCCGCTTGCAGCGGCAGTCCGCGGGGGATGCCGGCGGGCTCGCCGCTGACGCGGCAACCGCCCGCATGGCAGAGAGCCGCCCCGCCCGGATGCTGATTAAGCGTCAGCCTCCATCTTCTCCACAGAGGCCCTGACGAAGCCGCAGAACAGCGGATGGGGCCGGTCCGGGCGGCTCTTGAACTCCGGGTGGAACTGGGCGCCCACGAACCAGGGGTGGTCCGGCAGCTCGATGATCTCCACCAGGCGGCCGTCCGGGGACAGGCCCGCCAGGCGCATCCCGGCCGCCTCCATCTCCGCCCGGAAGTCGTTGTTGAACTCATAGCGGTGGCGGTGGCGCTCGGAGATCTCCGCCTGGCCGTACAGCTCCCGGCTGCGGGAGTCCTCTGCCAGCGCGCAGGGGTACCGGCCCAGCCGCATGGTGCCGCCCTTGTCGGTGACGTGAACCTGATCCGGCATCAGGTCGATGACCGGGTGGGCCGTGGAGCCGGAGAACTCAGAGGAGTTGGCGTCGGCCCAGCCCAGCACATGGCGGGCGAACTCGATGACCGCCATCTGCATCCCCAGGCAGATGCCGAAGTAGGGGATGCGGTTCTCCCGGGCGTACCGCACGGCGGCGATCATGCCCTCGATGCCCCGGCCGCCGAAGCCGCCGGGCACCAGGATGCCGGCGCAGCCGGAAAGCCGCTCCGCCGCGCTGGCCTCCGTCAGGGTCTCGGAGTCCACCCACCGGATGTCCACCACCGCGTCGTTGGCGGTGCCGGCGTGGTTCAGGGACTCCACCACGGAGAGGTAGGCGTCGTGGAGCTGGGTGTACTTGCCCACCAGGGCGATGGTGACCCGCCTGCGGGCGTTTTTCTCCCGCTTCACCATGGCGCTCCACTCCCGCAGGTCCGGCTGGTGGGTGATGAGGCCCAGCTTCCGGCACACCACCTCGTCCAGGCCCTCCTTGGCCATCAGCAGGGGCACCTCATACAGCGTCTCCGCCGTGGCGTTCTGGATGACGCAGTCCGGCTGGACGTTGCAGAACAGGGCGATCTTCCGGCGGATGTCCTCGGTGATGGGCACGTCGCACCGGCACACCAGGATGTCCGGCTGGATGCCCAGGGACAAAAGCTCCTTTACGGAGTGCTGGGTGGGCTTGCTCTTCAGCTCGCCGCTGCCGGGGATCTGGACGATGAGGGGTACATGGATAAACACCACGTCCCCCCGGGGCCGCTCCGCCGCCACCTGCCGGATGGCCTCCAGGAAGGGCTGGGACTCGATGTCGCCCACGGTGCCGCCGATCTCCGTGATGACCACGTCCACGTCCTCGTCCGCCATGGCGTAGATGCGGCGCTTGATCTCGTCGGTGATGTGGGGGATGATCTGCACCGTGGCCCCCAGATAGTCGCCCCGGCGCTCCCGGTTCAGCACGGACCAGTAGATCTTGCCGGAGGACACGGAGCTGTTGCCGGTGAGGTCCTCGTCCACGAACCGCTCGTAGTGGCCCAGGTCCAGGTCCGTCTCGGCCCCGTCCTCGGTGACGAAGACCTCCCCGTGCTGATAGGGGCTCATGGTCCCCGGGTCCACGTTGATATAGGGGTCGAATTTCTGGTTCCGCACCCGGACGCCCCGCTGCTTCAGAAGCCGCCCCAGGGAGGCCGCGCAGATCCCCTTGCCCAGACCGGACACCACGCCGCCGGTGACGAATACGAATTTCGTTGACATGCCGTTCACCTTGCCTTTCCACGCACACAGTTTCTGCAGGAAACGCCTGTTGTACGCCCGCCGCTGACAGCCCGGCAAACAAAAAACACCGCCGGACCGATTTTGCGGCTGAAAGTCCCAGTCTCTTTCGGGACGTTCGGCCGCGGTCCGCGGTGTGTCTGTTTGGTTGTCGCGTTGCGGCATCCGCCGCAAACCGCCGCCCAAAGCGTTTCCAAAAAATACTGTTCCAGTGTAGCACCGGCCCGGGGAAATGTCAACGGCCGACCCGTGGCAAAACCGGCAGAATCGGAGGGGCTGTCCGGGCCGGTTTTCTGTGGATTTCGGCAAAGGCCGGGCACGGAAGCTCCGTGCCCGGCCCATGGGAGTTCACTCGCCTGCGTAAGTCTGGTGGATCTGCACCAGCTCCATGGGAGACTCCACCCAGTTCTCCACATACCCGCAGCCGCAGCAGACGTAGCGGATGACAGGGATCTTTCCCATGAGGGTATATTTGCTGGTGTAGATGTTGCTGCCGCTGGCGTAGCGGCTGGGGTGATCGGGGATGCGGACGATGTCTCTGCTGCCGCACTTGGGACAGGTGTGGGCATTCTTCATCTCGGCTCCTTTCGCTCCAGGAGGGCCGCCCCGCACAGGGCCAGCAGAGCGGCCAGATCCGCCGGCGTAGGTGCCGGGCGGGAGGCGTTCGGCGCATTTTCCATACTGCTCACCGACTCCTGCGGCCATAGAACCGGATGGCCATGGGGATGGACACCACCGTCAGCACCACGGCGGCGATGGCGGCGGGCACCAGGGAGAAGGACAGGTAGAAGCCGCCGTCCAGGGAGGACTGCTCGATGGTGGCGATGCCTCCGGCGCTGGCGCACACCAGGAAGATGATGAGGAACATGGCCAGCCGCCCCTTCTCCACGCCGAACCGGAACATCATGGGCAGGGTGATGTCCAGGATGCACACGGCCACGCACACGGACAGCAAAATGACGGGGATGGAGGGCCCGGTCACATCGCTGAGCCAGACGAAGGAGAGAATGGTCTGGAGGACGAAGGTGCCCACCGCCGCGATGGCCACGCCGATCCAGCCGAAGACGTACTTGCTCAGCACCACGTCCCGGGCGGAGTAGGGCATCATGGCGGCCAGCTGGTCCCACTTGCTCCGCTCGTCATAGGCCAGGGCCGTGTAGGGCAGCATGGAGGCGTACACCACGGCAAAGGTGCTGTAAAACGTGCCGGGGATGCAGGAGAACACCAGGATCAGCAGCAGGAAAATCCTCATCTGCCGGAAGATCACATAGTAGTCTTTCAAAAGCAGGGCGCTCATTGCTCCTTCGCTCCTTTCACCAAAAACAGGACGATGTCCTCCACTGTGGGGCGCTCCAGCTCCCAGCCGGCGGGCACCAGGGCCCGCTTCACCAGGCACCGGACGCCGCCGAAGCCGCTGGACTCCCGGGCCACCACGGCCCCCTCCTGGAGGCTGTCCGCCTGATCCGCCGTGCCCACGAAGATGCCGTACTCCTCCAGCAGGCGGTCCTTCTCGTCGCAGAACAGCAGCCGCCCCTGGTGGAGGAAGGCGATGTAGTCGCACAGCTTCTCCAGGTCGCTCAAGATGTGGGAGGAGATCAGGATGGAGTGGTCCTCCTCCCGGGTGAACTCGTTGAAGATCTCCAGCACCTCG
>CAMMCS010000189.1 GCA_946494635.1 uncultured Oscillibacter sp.
CAACGAGGGCAACCAGGTGTCCTACCGCTGCGACGTGAAGCGGGTCACCACCATCCACTTTGACCGGAACAGGATCCGCAGGATGTGCGCCGAGCTGAGCCGGCGGGCGGACACGGTGTCCACCGTACTGGACACTGCGCTGATCACCACCGAGGTGGACTACACGCCGCCCTTTGACGTGAACGACACCTTTGCGGAGGCCTTCGGCATTTTTGCCGGGGAAGGGGCCTGACCCCGCTTCCCGGATGCGCTGCTGTCCGGCGGCGGTGGATGCGGCAGGGGAGGGGGAGCGCGGCGGCCGGTTCAGGTGCAGACGAACTGTAGCGCTGCACATTGCATCACCGCGTATTCTGCGCGCATGAGAGAAAGCGCTCAGCCGGTCATGAAAACCGGCCCGGTAAGAGGTACCGGAGGGGAACCCCCACCGACTTCCTCAGCGCCCAGCGCGGAGACACCCTGCGCCATGACGCAGACCCCACCACCCGCCCTGTCACCCTTACATCTCCACACGATCCCGTTGGAAAAACGGCGAACAGAAAAGGCTGCCCCCGGGGCAGATCCCGCAATGCGAAGCGGCGGACGCCCTCCGGGGCGGCCCGCCGGGAGCGGAGCGGAAATGGCCTATGCGGTCTTCCGATTCTGCCGCATCCACGGCCGCCGGACGAACAGGCTTCCAAAAAGCGGTGAGCAGCAGGCATCTGCCTGCTGCTCACGAACGGTCATATGTAATCTCGGGCTTGCTGAAACCAGGATCTCATCCATGGGGACCTCCAGCAGCGCGCCCAGCGCGTACAGGTTGTCAACGGAGGGCAGGCTTTTTCCCTTCTGCCACTTGTAGATGGCCTGGGGCTCCTCAAACCCGAAATAGGCCTGAAGATCCCGGACGGACAGCCCGCGCTCGGCCCGCAGGCGGCGGATGTTCGCTCCGGTGGCCACAGGGTCGATCACCGGGAACGCCTTCTGATACATGGGAATCGCCTCCATCAGTCAAATTCCCCAGCCGGGGATTCCAGAATACCGGAAGGAAGGCAAAAAAGCAAGAGGGTATGGAAATTTGTAATGGAACTGTCATATTTTGAGGAGGTGTCTGACGGATGAAGCAGCCTGTGCCGCTGAACAAGCAGAGCAAGCGCGCCCGTCGGGCGTATCACGCCGCCCGACGGGGCAGCTGGTACGGCCTCTCGCCGGTGACCCGGGTGGTGCCCGGCCGCAGAGGCTATGACCGGAACCGGACGAAGCGGACGGACCGGAAAATGGCCGCGGCAGAACTGTAAGGGGGCTGGGGAACCAGCCCCCTTTCGGCGCCGGCTTGAAGGGACTATGCGGCGCGTCAGATGTGTGGTACAATGAAAAACCAGCGCGGCACACCGGAGCGCCGCAAGCATGTTCCCTGCCCCATGGCCGGATTCCCCTCCGGCGGTCGTATTCCCATTTGATTCCCCGGCCGAACCAGGCCGCCGGGTACGGCCACGGCTATGGGCACGGGAACCACCCCGGGAGAGAATGGCCGCTGGGGCGGATGCGGCATTCCGGCCGGGCTGCCGCTCCGCCAGCCTTTTCTTTTCCGGGGAAACCTGGTATCATAGGGGCATCGGCTGGAGACGGCCCTGAAACTGCGGAGAGAGGGTGCGGGATGCAGGTCATCTGTTTTGGAGATTCCAATACCTACGGCTATGACCCCCGGTCCTATCTGGGCGGGCGCTATGGCCCCCGGGGCCGCTGGGTGGATCTGCTGGCGGCGGAGACCGGCTGGACCGTCCGCAACTGGGGGGCCAACGGCCGGACCATCCCGGCGGCGATGCCGCCCCTTCCGCCGGACACGGATCTGCTGGTGGTGATGCTGGGTACCAACGACCTCCTGCAGGGCCGCGGCCCGGAGGAGGCCGCCGGGCGGCTGGAGCAGCTCCTCGCCGGCGTCAGGCTGCCCCGGGACCATCTGCTGCTGATCGCACCGCCGCCCCTGGCCCGGGGGGCCTGGGTCCGGGATGCGGCCCTCATCGGAGCATCCCGGGCCTTTGCCCGGTGCTGCCGGACCCTGGCGGAGCGGCTGGGCATCCACTTTGCCGACGCCGGGGCGTGGGGCGTCCCCCTGGCCTATGACGGCGTGCACTTCACAGAGCAGGGGCACCGGGCCTTTGCCGCCGGCCTTCTGGGAGCACTGGGGCGGGGAGCCCCAGCTTCGGACAACGGATTTCACAAGGAGAGAGCGGAATGATTCGAGACATCTGCAAGGACGAGGCCTTTCTGGCCCGGCAGGCGGAGCCCGCCGGGCCGGAGGATCTGGCGGTTGCCGCAGACCTGCTGGAGACGCTGGAACACCACCGGGAGGGCTGCGTGGGCATGGCGGCCAACATGATCGGAGTGAACAAGCGGATCATCGCCTTTGACAACGAAGGGACCTGTCAGGTCATGTTCAACCCGGAGATTCTGAAAAAATCCGGGCCCTATGAGGCGGAGGAGGGCTGCCTGTCCCTTACCGGCACCCGCCGGGCCCGGCGGTGGAGGACCGTCAAGGTCCGCTGGCAGAACGAGCGGTTCCAGGAGCGGATCAAGACCTTCACCGGCTGGACGGCCCAGATCATCCAGCATGAGATCGACCACTGCGAGGGTATTTTGATTTAAGGAGGACGCTGATGAAAACTGTCATCTGTTACGCCTCCCGCCACCACGGGAACACCCGGAGGGTGGTGGAGGCCATGGCCCGGGAGGGGGAGGCGGAGCTGATCGACGCCACCGCCGCCTCCGGGGACATTCAGCTGGAGGACTGCGGCTGCATCGGCTTTGCCTCCGGCATCTATTTCGGGAAGTTCCACCCGAGCGTGCTGGACTGGGCCCGGCGGCATCTGCCCCAGAGGAAGCCGGTGTTTTTTGTGTGCACCTACGGGAGCAGCCAGGGCTCCGGCACCCAGGCGCTGCGGGAGCTGGCGGCGGAGCGGGGCTGCCCGGTGCTGGGGACCTTCGGCTGCCGGGGCTATGACACCTTCGGCCCCTTCAAGCTGGTGGGCGGCATCGCCAAGGGCCGGCCCAACGAGGCGGATCTGGCGGCGGCCCGGGCCTTTTACCGGGATCTGGTTCGCCGGCAGGGAGGGAGAATATGAAGCTGGCCATTCTCTCGGACACCCACGGCCTGCTGCGGCCGGAGGTACTGGATCGCCTGAAAAGTGTGGACGCCATCCTCCACGGCGGGGACATCAACCGGCGGGACATTGTGGACCAGCTGCGGCAGTACGCGCCGCTGTACGTGGTCCGGGGCAACAACGACAAGGACTGGGCGGCGGACATCCCCCATACCGTCACCGTCACCCTGGGGGGCGTGACGTTTCTCCTGGTCCACAACAAAAAGGATGTCCCGGCGGATCTCTCCGGGGTGGATGCGGTGGTATTCGGACACTCCCACAGGTATGCGCAGGAGGAGCGGGACGGCGTCCTCTGGCTGAACCCCGGCTCCTGCGGGCCCCGGCGGTTTCATCAGGAGATCACCATGATGCTGGCGGAGGCGGCGGATGGGGCGCTCCGGGTGGAGAAGGTTTCCGTCCCCCACGGGATCACATGATGGAGCTGGGACTGACCATTCCCCTGCAGCGATTTCTGAAAAGGCCGCCGCCGGCCTGCGGCACACAGGCGGACCGGCGGTTCTGCTGGGATCTCCATGTCATTGATCTGCGGGGCAGGAAGAGCCTGCTGGCTGTCCACTGCCACAGCCGGTATGTATTTGTTCGCTATGACGCATTGCCCGGCCAGTGGGCAAATATCGCGGAACTGTTCCGGATCGGCCTGGCGGAGAGCCTCGCCGCTGCCGGCTTTGGCCCGAAGAGCGCGGAGGCCTGCCTCTGTCAGGCGGGGCCGCTGACGATCACCCGCACCCACGGCCGCCGGGAGGTGGCCTTCCTCAACCGGGCCTGGGAGGA
>CAMMCS010000190.1 GCA_946494635.1 uncultured Oscillibacter sp.
TCCAGTCTCAGCAGTTTCACAGGCTCGCCGCCTTTCCCGTCAGCTCCAGGAAGATATCCTCCAAACTCTTCTGCCGCTCCTCCAGCCGGATGACGCCCAGGTTGCGTGTCCCCAGCAGGCGGGTGAGCTGGGCGGCGATCTCATCGGAGAGAATGGGGAGAATGAGGTAGCCCTCTTCCTCCTGGCAGGGGACGGACTTCTCCTGCAGGATGGCCCGGGCCACGGCGTTGTTGGTGGTCCGCAGGGCCAGGTGGTGGCGGCTGCGGCCGTGGAGGGCCTCCAGGGTGTCCTGGAACACCAGCTCCCCCTCCCGGATGATGGCCACATGGTCCGCCATCTGGTCGATCTCGCTCAAGAGGTGGCTGGACACCACCACCGTCATGCCGAACCGCTCGGGCAGGGAGCAGATCAGCTCCCGCATCTCCTGGATGCCCGCCGGGTCCAGGCCGTTGGTGGGCTCGTCCAGGATCAGCAGCTTGGGATAGCCCAGCAGGGCCGCCGCCAGACCCAGCCGCTGCTTCATGCCCAGGGAGTAGTGGGCTACCCTCTTGCCCCGCTGGCCGTCCAGCCGGACGATCTGCAGCACCTCCCGGATGTTCTTCTCCGGCACGCCCCGGAGGGTCTGGACGATCCGCAGGTTCTCCTCCCCGGTGAGGTGGCCGTAGTAGCTGGGGCTCTCAATGAGGCTCCCCACCTGCCGGAGCACGGCCAGGCGGTTTCCGCCGTCCAGCTTCTTTCCCAGCACCTGGATATCCCCCGCCGTGGGGCGCACCAAGCCCAGGATCATCTTCAGGGTGGTGGACTTCCCCGCCCCGTTGGGGCCCAGGAAGCCGTAGACGCTGCCCTCGGGCACATCCAGGTCCAGGTGGGCCACCCGCAGGACGTTTCCATACTGTTTGCACAGGTCGTGTGTCTCGATGATGTTCATGGCAAGACCTCCTTACGCTCCCAAGGATAGTACCCCTGCCTTACATCCCCATGAAGCCCACCTTACGTTTACCTTACTTCTGCATGGAGGTCTGGACGGATGGACAGGATTTGCTATAATGAGGGAAGAACGAAAAAGGAGGCCCGATATGGCCTATCGCATTTTGATCGTGGATGACGAGCACGAATTGCAGAACATGGTAAAGGAGATTCTGACCCAGGCGGGATATGAGACGGACGCCGCTCTCGCCTGCGCCCAGGCCCTGGAGCGCTTCCAGGCCGGAAACCCGGATGCGGTGCTGCTGGACGTGAATCTCCCAGACGGGGACGGATTTTCCCTGTTCGGGCAGCTCCGGGAGAGCCGGGATGTGCCGGTTCTGTTCCTCTCCGCCCGGGACGAGGATGAGGACCGGCTCCGGGGACTTGGCCTGGGGGCGGACGACTACATCACCAAGCCCTTCCTGCCCCAGGAACTGCTGCTCCGCCTGCGCTCCGTGCTCCGGCGGGTCTACCGCGAGGAACCGGACGCTGCGCGGCTTGGGGACGCGAAGATCGACTGGGGAAAGGGCATCGTCCGCAGGAACGGCGTGGAAACTGCCCTCACCGCCAAGGAGTTCACCCTGCTGAAGAAACTTTGGGAGGCCCGGGGCAACATTGTCACCATCGATGCCTTGTGCGAGACGTTGTGGGACGGACCGCTGGTGGGCTATGAGAACACCCTGATGGTCCACATCCGCCGATTGCGGGAGAAGATCGAGGAGGACCCCTCTCACCCCAAGTACCTGCTGACGGTACGGGGCCTGGGCTACCGCCTGGTGCGGGAGGGGATGAGATGAGCCTGCGGAGTCTGCTCAAGGGGGCCGTCCTGGTGACCGCTTCGGCGGCCCTGATCGCCGGCATCACCATAGCAGGGATTCTGGCCTTCGTCTTTTACCATTCCGACGGCGGCCGGAGCTGGGACGTCTCGGTGTCCAGGGTCTCTTCCACCCTGACCTGGGACGGCACAGACTATGAATTCTCCGGAGAGGATCTTCTTGAGGATGGCCGCTGGGCCATCCTGATCAGCGAGGACGGGCAGGTGATCTGGTCTTTCCGCAAGCCCGCCGACGTGCCGGAGCAGTATTCCCTCACGGACGTGGCTTCGTTTACCCGATGGTATCTCCGGGACTATCCAGTACAGTGCCGCGTCCGGGACGACGGATTGCTGGTAGTTGGCTCTCCCAAGGGGAGCGTGTGGAAGCATGACATCTCCACGGCGTCCCAACTGCTGCACGATGCACCCATGTGGATAGGCGGCATCTTCCTGCTGGCCCTGGGGTGCGTGCTGCTCCTGGCCTATTTTGTGGTGCGCCGGTGGTTCCGGCAGGCCCAGAAGGTGCGGGATGCCGCCCGGTCCGACTGGATCAACGGGGTATCCCATGATATCCGAACCCCCCTCTCCATGGTCATGGGCTACGCCGCCCAGATGGAGGGTGCCGCCGACCTGCCGCTGGAACGGAGAAAGCAGGCGGGGATCATCCGCGCCCAGAGCCAGGCCATCCGGGATCTGGTAAATGACCTGAATCTGACCATGCGGCTGGACTGCGCTATGCAGGCCCTACGGAAAGAGTCCTTACAGCTGGAGGCTTTCCTCCGGCAGATCGCCGCCGACTTCCTCAACGGCGGCCTGGGGGATGGCTTCGACTTGGAAATGGATCTCCCGGAGGAACCTCTGCCCAAAATACAGGCAGACCCGTTCCTGCTCCGCCGGGCGGTGAACAATTTACTGACCAACTGTGTGCGGCACAATGCTCCCGGCTGCTCGATCTGCTTGGGCGCCAGGGCCGAGGGGAAATCGGTCGTCCTCTTTGTAGAGGGCGGCGCGGCGGCAGGCATTCCGGCGGCGGCCGATCCCACCCGCCAGCTGGAGTCAGACGGCGGGGCCGCCCACGGCACAGGACTGAAATTGGTGAGTCAGATCGCCGCCGCCCACGGCGGGGAGGCTCGGTTCTACGGAGGCGACGTCTTCCGATGCGAACTGCGGCTGCCGGCCGCCTCCTGACAGCGGCGGACCAGATGCTATAATAATATACCTTCCGAGGACCGCCGGAAGCTGCGGCAGGAGCTGCATTTCTGCCGGAAATTCGGCGTCTCCGGCCACATGGCCCGGGCAGGCATCCAGGAGCCGGAGGACCGCTATCTGGTCCGGCTGCTGGGGCGGGTCAACTACCAGCTGCAGATCACGCCCGGCAGGCGGGAACTGCTGGACGCCAGGGCTTGGCTGCTGGCCCAGCGCACCGGGAGACCTGACCATTCCAACACTTGAAAAACCGCTGGAACGCCTCCATGGAGACGTTCCAGCGGTCCTTTTTATGCGGCGTGGTTCCGCCGGAGCGGCTGTGCCCTTCCAGGATGGACGCACAGCAGCACAGCGCCTGCGGCCAGCAGCAGGGCTTGCGCCGTCAGGACTGACACCGGAAGGACAAGGCCCGGATCCAGGGTCCCCAGGGTCAGGGGATACTGGGTGAAGAACCGCCCATTCCACAGCCCCAGGGCCTCCGGCAGGGGCAGGGCCAGCAGCGCGAAGGGCACCAGCATCCACGGATAGACCAGCCAGGGGCGGAGCCGCCCCAGCAGCCATCCGCTGCCCAGGGCGAACACCAGCGGCGGGACCAGGGTCACCAGGGCGGGGAGGACCAGCTGCCCCCACCCGTACCACTGGAAATACCATCCATAGAACACGGCGGCCTCCGCGAGGACGGCCAGCGCCAGCAGGACGGTCCCCGCCAGGGAGGCGGCGCAGCGGGACAGGGCGTACCGCCGGGGCTCCATGGGCGCGGCGTCCGTGAGCACCGCCGCCCGCCGGGCCTTGCCGGAGGTGAAGAAGGTCAGGAAGAACAGGGCCCCGAGCCACAGCAGGGGCACCATCCGGCTGAGATAGTCCCCGAAGCTCCAGGGGGAGAAG
>CAMMCS010000191.1 GCA_946494635.1 uncultured Oscillibacter sp.
CCTGGCCAAGTGCAACGCCAAACTGGAACCGGAAGCATAAGTGCAATGAGAAAGTATTCCCCCAAAAAAGGGGGGGCGCCCTTTTGCGCGAGCGGGCGGCTGCGGGGAGGGGAAAGAGCGCCAGAAAAACAGGGGGAGGACCCCGCGGACCCCCCCGCCTGTTTTCCAAGGCTTTCCGCCGCGCCCGCAGAAAGGAGCCCGAAAAAAAGAAAAAACCGGATGGCAACATCCGGATTCGGCCTTTTTTCTCTTGACAGGAGAAAAAAGACATGGTAAAATAAGTCGCTTATATGATGGCAGCGGCTACTCTGCCATTTTTATCGTTACGATAACGATAGCATATTTCCACTGATTGTGCAAGAGCAGGGAGCAGGAATTTTATCAACGGTGCCGCGTGTATCAAAATTTCCGCTCCGCGCTGACCGAAAACATCGGCGGCCCGCTGACCCAGGGCGGCTGCCCAGAAGAAAGGTGAATGTGAAGATGGCCAAAGACAAGTACTACGGAAAGACCCTTCGTAAGAACTTTGCCCGGCATGAGGAAGTCATGCCCATGCCCAACCTCCTGGAGATCCAGAAGAAGTCTTACCAGTGGTTTTTGGACACCGGCCTGCGGGAGGTGTTTGCCGACGTGGCGGCAATCACCGACTACCAGGGGAATCTGGAGCTGACCTTCATCGACTACAAGATGGACGAGGCCCCCAAGTACGACGTGGAGGAGTGCAAGGCCCGTGACGCCACCTACGCCGCCCCTCTGAAGGTGAAGGTCCGCCTGCGGAACAAGGACACTGAGGAGATCAAGGAGCAGGAGATCTTCATGGGGGATTTCCCGCTGATGACCCATTCCGGCACCTTTGTCATCAACGGCGCGGAGCGCGTCGTGGTCTCCCAGATCGTCCGGTCCCCCGGCGTCTACTACGGCAAGGAGACGGACCTCAAGACCGACCTGCCCATCCTCACCGCCACCGTCATCCCCAACCGGGGCGCCTGGCTGGAGTATGAGACTGACGCCAACGAGGTGTTCTGGGTCCGCATCGACAAGAACCGCAAGCTGCCCATCACCTGCCTGATCCGGGCCCTGGGCCTCAGGACGGATCAGGAGATCCTGGATGCCTTCGGCGACGATCCCCGCATCGTCACCACCCTGGAGAAGGACCCCTGCAAGAACTACGAGGACGCCATGCTGGAGATCTACCGGCGCCTGCGTCCCGGCGAGCCCCCCACGGTGGAGGCCAGCGAGACCCTGATCCACAACCTGTTCTTCGATCCCCGGCGCTACGACCTGTCCACCGTGGGCCGGTACAAGTTCAACAAGAAGCTGTCCCTGTGGCACCGGGTGGCCGGCTACAAGCTGGTGTATCCGGTGGCCGACCCCGCCACCGGCGAGATCCTGTTTGAGGACGGCCACCTGCTGACCAAGGACGACGCCCGCCTGCTGGACACCGTGGGCGTGGCGGAGGTCACCATCGACGTGGAGGGAGCGCCCTTGCGGGTCATGTCCAACAAGATGTGCGACCTGAGCCACTATGTGGACTTCGATCCCCTGGCCGAGTGCGGCATCAAGGAGCGGGTGCGCTTCGACGTGCTGCAGGAGCTGCTGGGCCAGTACTCCGGCGAGGAGCTGAAGGACCAGATCCGCCTGCACCGGACCGACCTGGTGCCCAAGCACATCATCATTGACGACATCCTCACCTCCATCAACTATATGAACGGCCTGGCCCGGGGCATCTCCACTAAGGACGACATCGACCACCTGGGCAACCGGCGCCTGCGGTGCGTGGGCGAGCTGCTGCAGAACCAGTTCCGCATCGGCTTCTCCCGGATGGAGCGTGTGATCCGGGAGCGGATGACCATTCAGGATCTGGATGTGGTCACCCCCCAGAGCCTCATCAACATCCGTCCCGTCACCGCCGCCATCAAGGAGTTCTTCGGCTCCAGCCCCCTGAGCCAGTTCATGGACCAGACCAACCCCCTGGCGGAGCTGACCCACAAGCGGCGCCTCTCCGCCCTGGGCCCCGGCGGCCTCTCCCGGGAGCGGGCCAACATGGAGGTCCGGGACGTCCACTACAGCCACTACGGCCGGATGTGCCCCATTGAGACCCCCGAAGGCCCCAACATCGGCCTGATCTCCTACCTGGCCACCTACGCCCGGATCAACGAGTACGGCTTTATCGAGGCCCCCTACCGGGCCGTGGACAAGGCCACCGGCAAGGTCTCTGACGAGATCACCTATATGACCGCCGACGAGGAGGACAACTACATCGTCGGCCAGGCCGCCGAGCCCCTGGACGAGAACGGCTGCCTGGTGAACGCCCGAATCACGGCCCGGCACCGGGACGAGATCGTGGAGGTTGACAAGGAGCGGGTGGACTATATCGACGTGTCCCCCCGGATGATGGTCTCCATCGCCACGGCCATGATCCCCTTCCTGCCCAACGACGATGCCAACCGCGCCCTGATGGGCGCCAACATGCAGCGCCAGGCCGTGCCCCTGCTGAAGCCCCACTCCCCCATTGTGGGCACCGGCATGGAGCACAAGATCTGCATTGACTCCGAGATCGCCGTGCTGGCAGAGGGCGACGGCGAGGTGACGGCCGTGGACGCCCGCCACATCACCGTCAAGTACGACAGCGGCGAGACCAAGGACTACAGGCTCACCAAATTCCTCCGGTCCAACCACGGCACCTGCATCAACCAGCGGCCCATCGTGTCTGTGGGCGAGCGGGTCCATGGCTGGGGCAAGGACGAGAACGGCCAGACCATTGACCCCACCGTCCTGGCGGACGGTCCCGCCACCGATCAGGGTGAGATCGCCCTGGGCCAGAACATCCTGGTGGGCTTCATGACCTGGGAGGGTTACAACTACGAGGACGCCGTGCTGCTGAACGAGCGGCTGGTGCGGGAGGATCTGTATACCTCCATCCACATCGAGGAGTATGAGATCGACGCCCGGGATACCAAGCTGGGCCCGGAGGAGATCACAAGAGACATCCCCAACGTGGGTGACGACGCCCTGAAGGACCTGGACGAGAACGGCATCATCCGCATCGGCGCGGAGGTCCGCTCCGGCGACATCCTGGTGGGCAAGGTCACCCCCAAGGGCGAGACCGACCTGACCGCCGAGGAGCGGCTGCTGCGGGCCATCTTCGGCGAGAAGGCCCGGGAGGTCCGGGACACCTCTCTGAAGGTGCCCCACGGCGAGAGCGGCATCATCGTGGATGCCAAGGTCTTCACCCGGGAGAACGGCGACGAGCTGGGCCCCGGCGTGAATATGGTGGTGCGGGTGTATATCGCCCAGCGCCGCAAGATCCAGGTGGGCGATAAGATGGCAGGCCGCCACGGCAACAAGGGCGTCGTGTCCCGGATCCTGCCCCAGGAGGATATGCCCTTCCTGCCCGACGGAACGCCGCTGGACATCGTGCTGAACCCTCTGGGCGTGCCCTCCCGTATGAACATCGGCCAGGTGCTGGAGGTCCATCTGGGCTACGCGGCCCAGAAGCTGGGCTGGAAGGTGGCCACCCCCATCTTCGACGGCGCCACCTACGGCGACATCCAGGAGCTGCTGCAGCAGGCCGGCCTGGATCCGGAGGGGAAGAGCGTGCTGTATGACGGCCGCACCGGCGAGCCCTTTGATAATAAGGTTACCGTGGGCTATGTGTACTTCCTGAAGCTCCACCACCTGGTGGACGACAAGATCCACGCCCGCTCCACCGGCCCCTACTCCCTGGTCACCCAGCAGCCCCTGGGCGGCAAGGCCCAGTTCGGCGGCCAGCGCTTCGGCGAGATGGAAGTCTGGGCCCTGGAGGCCTACGGCGCGGCCTACACCCTGCAGGAGATCCTGACGG
>CAMMCS010000192.1 GCA_946494635.1 uncultured Oscillibacter sp.
CAGCTGGAGCTGGTGGAGAAGTGCCTCCGCCACGACGACATCCCCTGCCTGGTCTCCGGGCGGGAGGATTTCTGGGACGATCCGGCGGTACGGGGGACGCTGGGCTTCCTCCGCTCCCTGCTGGTGCCGTCGGACGGCGCGGCGCTGGAGACCGCCCTCCGGCTGCTGTGGGACTGCCCGGCGGACCTGATTCAAAAGGCTCAGGCCCTCTGCGAAAAGGCGGACGGCCTGGACATCCCGGCCCTGTGGGAAGCCGTCCGGGGCCACGGCATCCTGGAGGCCTGGCTGGACCGGGCAAAGGAATGGCTCCCCCGGGTCCGGGCGGAAAAGCCCCGGCAGCTGGCGGAGCAGTGGATGGAGCAATACGGTTCTTCCCCGGCCCTGGAAAACCTGCGGGATGCGGCAGTGTTCCACGAGGATTTCGGGAGCCTGTGGAACACCCTGACCCTGGGCCAGGAGGCGGACCTGCGGCGGGCATCCGGAAAGCGCTGGGCCTCCGGCGCGGTGCGGCTGATGACGCTCCACGGCGCCAAGGGGCTGGAATTCCCGGCGGTATTCCTGGCGGGGCTCTCCGCCGGGGCGCTGCCCCTGGAGTCCCCCGGCCGCCCGGCGGATACGGCGGAGGAGCGGCGGCTCTTCTTTGTGGGCCTCACCCGGGCCCGGGAGGAGCTGATCCTCACCTCCGCCCCGGAGCCCTCCCCCTTCCTGCGGGAGCTGCCGGACACAGTGGATCGGGAGACCACCGGCCGCCAGCGGGAGGCGGAGCAGCTGCGGCTGTTCTGAAATGTGCGTTTTGAGCGGGGATCGCTCTTCTGCCAACTGCTCCCACAGAAAGCAGGCGCGCAAAAATTCCAGAAGGCCATCGCAGCATACCGTATCGGACAAGCCGCCGGAGAATCCTCTCCGGCGGCTTGTCTCCTCTCCAAATCTGCGGACGCTCCCAAAAGGATCCCGTTTTCGCACAGAGAGCCCTTTCCGGGAAATCACCCGACATCCGGCGGATCTCCTTCGCTCTGAAATGCGCATAAATTGCGGCTGTATGGCGCAGACTGTGGTCATTCCGCATTTCAGACTGGAGGGTTTTCTTATGCCGCGCCGCAGCCGTCTTACCGCTCTAACGCTGGTATCCGCCTCGATGTGTCTCGTTCTGGCGGCCCTGTTCTCCTTTGGGGCTCCATCCTCCCCCGCGCTCTCCGCCGCCGGCCCTGCCGCGGTGCCCGCCGCAGCGGACTGGGGGCTGTCCTTCCCCACGGAGGGAGAGACCCCGGTGGGCAATGCCACTGTGGAGGATCTGGCTCAATATGGTGCCTACTACCTGGGGGACACCAGTCAAAAGGTCCTTTACCTGACCTTCGACTGCGGGTATGAAAACGGCTATACAGAGGCGATCCTTGACGCCCTGAAAAAGCACGGCGCTCCCGCCGCCTTCTTCGTGGTGGGGCACATGGTCGAGTCCGCCCCGGACATCGTCCGCCGCATGGCGGAGGAGGGCCATATCGTGGGCAACCACACCTTCCATCACCCGGATATGTCCAGCATCTCCGACCTGACCGCCTTTCAGAAGGAGCTGACAGACCTGGAGGCCCTGTACCAGGAGACCACGGGACAGCCCCTCTCCAAATTCTACCGCCCGCCCCAGGGGAAATACAGCGTGGAGAACCTGAAGCAGGCCCAGCAGCTGGGGTACACCACCGTCTTCTGGAGCCTGGCCTATGTGGACTGGAATGTGGACGACCAGCCCTCCGCCGAGGCGGCCTACGCCAAGCTCCTGCCCCGGGTACACGACGGTGCCATCGTCCTGCTCCACTCCACCTCCGCCACCAACGCGGCCATCCTGGACGAGCTTCTGACCAAGTGGGAGGAAATGGGCTATACCTTTGCCCCCCTGACAGACCTGCCCGGCCTGTCCTGACCGGGAAATCTGAAGCCGCTGTTGCTTTTGTCCTTGCCTCCTGCCGGCAGATCTGGTAGGATGGAAGCGAGAAAGGAGGCGGCGTCCCATGCGGTATCTCTCCAAAGCCCAGCGAATCGAGGCCGTGGAATCCTATGTCCTGTATTTCTTTCTTTACTCGGTCCTGGGCTGGCTGTATGAGGTCTTTTTAGAGGTGGTGGTCTATCGCTGGGGCTTCACCAACCGGGGTGTGCTCTTCGGCCCCTATTGCCCGGTATACGGGGTCGGGGCACTGGTGTTTCTGCTCTGCTTTTCCAGACTGATGGAGCGGCGGGAGCCCGCCTGGCTCCGCTGGGTGAAGCCGGTGCTGATTTTCCTGGGCTGCATGATCGTGGCCACCGCCATCGAGCTGGCCACCAGCTATATTCTGGAGGCCATCACCGGCTCCTGGCCCTGGCAGACCTACCTGGATTACGCCATCAACTTTGAGGGCCGGATCGCCCTCTCCCCCTCTATCCGGTTTGGATTGGGCGGACTGCTGTTTCTCTATGTGCTTCAGCCCCTGTTCCGTCGGCTGGCAAAGAGCCTCTCCCCCCGGCTGAGAAGGGGTGCCAGCATCGCCATCGCCGTGCTGCTGGGGGCAGATTTTCTCGCAACGGTGCTGCTTTGACGGCGCCTGCCTCAGAAAAAAACGAGGGCTGACTATGTCAGCCCTCGTTCTCTTTTTCCATCATCCTGTCCAAAAACTGCTGGATGCACCCATAGGTCTCCTCGCTGAGGTCATGCTCCACCTTGCAGGCGTCCTCAGAGGCCACCTCCGGCGTGACACCCAGCTGCATAAACAGCTTTGCCAGCGTCTTGTGCCGCCCATAGATCCGGCTGGCAATGGCCATACCGCTTTCGTTCAGCGTGATGCTGCCGTCGGCATCCATGGTGATATAGCCGTTTTCCCGCAGCTTCTTCATGGCGATGCTGACACTTGGCTTGGAATACCCCAGCTCATTGACGATATCAATAGACCGTACCTGTCCCCGCCGCTGCTGCAGGACCAGAATGGATTCCAGATAATCTTCCGCAGACTCATGGATGACCATGGCAATCAACCTTTCTCAAAGCGGATCTTCTTCCGGACTGCGGCCGGCCCGGAAGGTCAATCCAACAGATAGAGGAAAAGAGAGACATGCCAAAACATGTCTCTCTCCTGGTGGAGATAAGCGGGATCGAACCGCTGACCTCTTGACTGCCAGTCAAGCGCTCTCCCAGCTGAGCTATACCCCCAAACCGCTTGTCCTGCGCGGGTTTCGCGCTCGGAACAGTGATTAGTATAGCAAAGCAGAGGGCAATTGTCAACACTTATTTTTTCTTTTTTTCAAATTTCTCAAAGCCGTCGTTTTATCTGGTAAATAAAGGAATTCCCTTCCCCTTCAGCCGCTCCGCCGCAGGCTGCGGAGATATACCTTCTGCTCCGGCGAGATCCGGTAGCTCTCCACCGCCTTCTGGATGGTCTTGTTGTGGGTCCAGCGGTCCAGGCGGCAGTCTGCCAGATAAGGCAGGGCCTTGTCGTACTGCTTGGCCAGGGCGGTGGCGAAGTACCAGGCCACCATCATCTTCACATAGTATTCCTCCCGCCGGACGCCGGCGGCCAGGTCCAGGTACTCCGGCCGGAACGCCCCGTCCAGGTAGAAGCTCATCAGCATCCCAAGGCCGAAGCGGACCGTGTAGGGGTGCGGATCCCCCACCCAGCGGCGGATCTGCTCCGGCAGCTCCGGCGGGTGGTTCCGGAAGGCCCTTGGACTCAGCAGGTCGCAGGTGGCCCAGTTGTCCACATGGGGCAGGAATTCCTCCAGTGCCGCCACAGCGGCATCATAGTCCGGGATGGATGAGATCAGCAGGCCGTGGAGGTTGTTCTCCTCATAGTAGCGGTGGGGCAGCTGCCGGAGGAAATCCT
>CAMMCS010000193.1 GCA_946494635.1 uncultured Oscillibacter sp.
TGTATGTGGCGGTCATCCTGTTCATCGGCGGATTGTTCCTGATGCTGGAGCGGTATGTCAAGCTGAAAATCTTCAGCTTTGTACCTGCCATCGTATGGATCTATGTGGTCTGTATGATCCTTTGCACCATGGGCGTATTCTCCAGTGAAGAGGTGTCGATCACCTATTCCGGTCTGAAAAACAATCTGCTGTACGGAATGATTTTCATTTTGATGCTACGCTGTGACTTCCGGAAGCTGGCCCGCCTGGGGCCCCGCATGGCCGCTATCTTTCTAGGTGGCTCCTTTACCTTGGGCATCGGCACGCTGATCGGCTACCCTATCTTTGTGGGCGGCATGGGCGGTGTGGAGGACACCTGGGCGGCGGTGTCCGCCCTGTATGCCTCCTGGGTGGGCGGCTCCGGCAATATGGCCGCCATGGCCGCCGCCTTTGAGTCCTCTCTGGACGAGGGTGCCTACGGCGCCGCCCTTGCTCTGGACACCGTATGCTATTCGGTGTGGATCGCAGTACTGCTTCTGGTGGTCCGGTATGCTCCCAAATGGAACCAGGTTGTCAAGGCGGACACCTCCAAGCTGGATGCCGTGGCGGATGCGGCCAACGCGGAGTTGTCCAAGCGCAAGGCTCTGAACAACGCCGATCTAATCTTTCTGGTGGGGCTGTCATTAGTGGTCTCCGTGGTATCCCAAAAGGCGGGGGCCGTGATGGACAGCCGGCTGTGCTCTGCGGGGCTGGAGATGTTCGGTGCCAGCACCTGCACCACACTGTTTGTCACTATTCTGGGGCTGATCTGCGCCCTCTCTCCCCTGGGCAGACTGTCCGGCGTGGAGGAGCTGTCCAGCCTCTATCTGTACTCCGTCGTCTCCATGCTGGCATCTCAGGCCAGTCTTACGGATCTGGTCTCCGCACCGGTGTGGGTGGTTTACGGCTTCGCCATCATCGCGGTGCACGCGATCCTCATGTTTGTCCTATCTAAGCTGTTCCGCTGGGATTTGTGCATGGTGTCCACTGCCTCCCTGGCCAATATCGGCGGTTCCGCCTCGGCCCCCATCGTAGCCACCGCCTATAACCCCTCCTTCGCGGGCATCGGAGTCCTGATGGGGGTGATGGGGACCGCCTTGGGCAACTTCTTCGGCCTGGGCATGGGCGCCATCCTGCAGAGCGTCTTTTTGTAATCGGCCCAGAGCTCTCATGCGCCCGGCTCCCGCCCTCTGATGGGGCGGGCGGCCCAGCGCGGACCAGAGCTGTCACAGAAAATGAGGAGGAAACTATGGACCCGAATACATGCTTTCAATATCTGGATGTGGGACTTTCGGACGACATTCTCCGCCGGAAGCTGTACGGCGATTTTCAAGGAGCGCTCCGGCTTATCGACCACAAGCTGGCCAAGGATGACCTGCCCCAGCGTCTTCGGAACTGTCTGACCGCACAGCGGGAGATGATCCAAAGGCTCCCGGACAATTACATCTACACCCGGGAACAGGCTCTGGATCGTATTCGCAGCCGCATCCCGGACTTTACCGAGGCCGAATTTGATCAAATGGACCTGGACAACCGCCTGGATTGGATTTATATTCAAGGCGTGCCCTATTACTTTGACCGGTTTTATGAGACACTGGTGAAAACAGACCGCGACTTCGCCCGGCGTGCCGGAGAACTGCCCGCCGTCGCCGACGGCAGCAGCACCGAGGGCCCTGCGGAAGATCTGCTGGATCTCACTGTGCGCAAAATGCGGGAGGAGGGGGGCTGTTCCAACCGCATCCGGGTCCGGGCCTCTCTGCGCATACGGGACGAGATCTTCCACCCCGGAATGCGGGTGCGCGCCGACCTCCCCATTCCCCGGGCGGCCCGGTGTCAAAGCGACATCCAGATTGAGCGGCTGGACCCGCCGGGGGCATACATAGCCCCGGAGGACGCCCCTCAGCGGACCGTATGCTGGGATATGACCCTGACGGAAAACCGGGCCTTTACGGTGGAGTACTCCTACGCCTACACCTCGCGGTACCATGACCTCTCCGCCCTGCGTCCCTCGGCGGAGCAGCCCGTCTTTGACACCCAGCCCCAGCTGCCCCACATCGCCTTCACGCCGTATCTCCGGGACCTGGTCCACACCCTCACCGACGGCGTGGACTCCCCTCTGGAGCGGGCTAGGCGGATCTACGATTTCCTGACGCTTCACATCCAGTACTCCTTCATGCGCCCATACTTCACCCTGGAAAACATCGCGGAGTCGGGGGCCCGCAACCTGAAGGGGGACTGCGGCGTGATGGCGCTGCTGTTCATCACCATGTGCCGGTGCGCGGGCATTCCCGCCCGCTGGAAAAGCGGGCTGTATACCCGGCCGGATTTCTGCGGGGCTCACGACTGGGCCGAGTTCTACGTCGCCCCCTGTGGGTGGCTGCCGGCGGACGTCTCCTTCGGCACAGGCGCCGTCCGGGAACAGAACGAGGCGCGCAGGCAGTTCTACTTTGGAAATCTGGACGCGTACCGCATGGAGGCCAACAACCAGTTCCAGGCGGAGTTCGCCGTCCCCAAAACCGGCTGGCGCTGCGACCCCTATGACAATCAGGTGGGAGAGATGGAGGCCGACGGGCGGGGCCTGCTCTACTGGGAGTTTGAGCGGGACAAACAGGTCCTGCTGTGCGAGCCCCAGCCCTATCCCCCGAAAGTTTCCCTTGTATAAGGAGGCGTGAACCATGTATCCCTGGGCTTTGATTGACCTGCACTGTGACACGGTGGCCGACTGGAAATACACCAAGGCGGGAACGGACGACACCATGGACGACCCCCAGCGGGTCCTGTCCCTGTCCTCCATCCCCCCGCAGGTACACTGGTGTCAGTTCTACGCGGTGTTCATCCCGGATGAATGCCGGGGGCAGCAGGCCATCGACTACTTCGAGTTCAACCGGAGGCGGTTTGAGCGTCAAATTCAGAAATTTTCCAGCCGGGCAGCCTTCTGCCGGAACAGCCGTGAGATCGAGGCGGCGTGGGCGGAGGGACGGACGGCCGCGGTCCTCACCATTGAAAACGGAAGCGCCCTGGCCGGCGACCTCCGCCGGGTCTCCCTTCTGGCCCAGCAGGGGGTCCGGTGCATGACCCTGACCTGGAACGGAGAAAACGAGCTGGGCTCCGGCTCCCAGACAGAGCACGGGCTGTCTCCGTTGGGCCGGGCGGTGATCCCGGAGATGGAGCGCTGCAACATTCTGGTGGACGTGTCCCATCTGAACGACGCCGGCTTCCGGGACGTGCTGGAGACGGCCCAAAAGCCCTTTGTGGCCACGCACTCCAACGCCCGGGCGGTGTGCGGACACCCGCGCAATCTCACCGACGATCAGATCCGCGAGATGGTGCGCCGGGACTGCCTGATTGGCCTGAACTACTATGTGCGCTTTTTGAAGGACAGCGGCCCTGCGGGTCCCGACGACCTGTGGCACCACGTGGAGCACTTCCTGGAGCTGGGGGCGGAGAAAAACCTGGCTCTGGGCTCCGACTTCGACGGCGCCGATCTTCCGGAATTTTTAAATACTCCCTCCAAGGCCGCCGGCCTTTTCGACCTGTTCCTCTCCCGCGGACTCTCCCTGGAGCAGGCGGAGGGGATTCTGTTCCGAAACACCCTGTCCTTCCTGCAACGCAATCTGCCTGCATGACAGGCTACATCTTCCTCAAGAAACAGACGCCGGAGAGCGGGATTGCTACTAGCGGACGAAAACGAAAGGACATCCGTTGCGGATGTCCTTTTGTTTTGGCAAGTCACTACAATCTAGATATTTAAAATTCTGAATCAGCTGTCTTAAATCTTGTCCTACGGCCCTTCTGGGCCGCGCCGCTTTTG
>CAMMCS010000194.1 GCA_946494635.1 uncultured Oscillibacter sp.
GCAGATCCTCCTTGCCGTCTGCCTGCCGAGATTTGGCGCTTACTCGCGTTCCCAGCTTTATCATAATATATTTTTTTACTCTTGTCTCCATTTGGAGACAAAAAAAGAGATGCCGCAACGGCATCTGCCTTGTGCTGGGCACTTTTTCCCTCCTTGGCCCGGCCCCCACAAACCCCGTCCGCACATATGCGCTGGGCCCGGGCGTATTCCCCCGGCGGGGATCCTCCCCGCCGGCGTCCGCCCGGGCCGGAGGATTTTCCGCCCCCAGCGGCAAAATCCCCAAAATAGGGGTTGCATTTTTCCCGGAGACGTCGTACAATACCCTCAGAACACAACTGAATCCTTTGTCTTCAGGGCGGGGTGCAAGTCCCCACTGGCGGTACAGTCCGCGACCGGATGTCTTCGGCATCCGCTGACCCGGTGAAACTCCGGGACCAACAGTATAGTCTGGATGGAAGAAGATGCGTACGGCATGGCCGCGTTTTACAGACGCTCCCCCTGCTGTTTGTTCACCTTGGAGAAGCCAAAGCGTCCAGGGTGTTCGCAGACAGTGAAAGGGAGTGTATTTTTTATGTCTGAACCCAATGTCAATGCCCTCAAGGCCCCTGTCCGGGTCAAGATGTCCACCCGGTCCCTCACCTGCCTCGCCATGCTGACGGCCATCGCCTATGTGGTGATGATTCTCAGCAAGGCCCTGCCCCAGGTGCTGGGCTTCCTGCAGCTGGATCTGAAGGATACCATCATCTGCATCGGCGGTTTTCTCTATGGCCCCCTGTCCGCTGCGGTAATCTCCATTGTGGTGGCTGTGGTGGAGATGTTCACCTACTCTGACACCGGCCCCTTCGGCTGCATCATGAACCTGCTGGCCACCTGCGCCTTCTGCTGCACCGCCTCCTATGTCTACAAAAAGGCCCACACCAAAAAGGGCGCCGTGGCGGGGCTGACTTTGGCAGTGGTGGCGCTGACCGCCGTGATGCTGCTGTGGAATTACCTGATCACGCCCCTGTACATGACGGGAACCACCCGTGCAGACGTGGCCGACATGCTGATTCCGGTGTTCCTGCCCTTCAACCTGGTAAAGGGCGGGCTGAACATGGCGGTGATCCTGCTGATCTACAAGCCGGTGGTCACTGCCCTGCGGAAGGCCCGGCTGGCGCCGCAGTCCCATACCCCCATCCAGGAGTAGGGACGGCTGAATGCCGGCTTCCTCCTCTTCGCCTTTGCCCTGCTGGTCACCTTCGTGGTGCTGGCCCTGGTGCTGATGGGGATTCTGTAAAGCCGAAAATGAAAAAGCGCAGGGAGGACTTCCCTGCGCTTTTTGTGTCCGCAAGCATCTGCCGCGTTCCATTCAGAGGCTCGCCTTTTCCGGTGACCGCGGCGCGGCCGCCCGCTCTGATGCGGCGCGCCAAAAGCACCCGTGGTTCGCAGGATCCACCGCCCTTTTCAAATGCGAACAGATGTGCTATGATGGAAGGGAGAAAGGAGGCGGGGCCATGGACCGCATCATCCTGCACTGCGATCTGAACAGCTTTTATGCCTCTGTGGAGCTGCGGGATCACCCGGACCTGCGGGACGTGCCCACAGCGGTCTGCGGAGATCCCACCTCCCGCCACGGCATTATCCTGGCGAAAAATGAGCCGGCGAAAAAATTTGGCGTCCAGACGGCGGAGACCATCTGGCAGGCCCGGAAAAAGTGCCCGGGACTGGTGCTGCTGCCGCCTCATCACAGCCTGTACCGGCAGGTTTCCAAACAGGTCAACGCCATCTATGAGCAGTATACAGACCTGGTGGAGCCCTTCGGCATCGACGAGAGCTGGCTGGATCTCACCGGCACCCTGCACCTTCTGGGCGGGGATGCCCGCAGGGTGGCTGACCAGCTGCGGGCGCGGATGCGGCAGGAGCTTGGGCTGACCCTCTCTGTGGGGGTCTCCTTCAACAAGGTCTTCGCCAAGCTGGGCAGCGACTACAAAAAGCCCGACGCCACCACGGTCATCTCCCGGGAAAACTGGCGGGACATCGTCTGGCCGCTGCCGGTGGGGGCCCTGCTGTATGTGGGCGGCGCGGCCCGGAGGCTGCTGAACCAGTTCGGGGTGAACACCATCGGGGATCTGGCAGCCTGCAAGCGGGACGCCCTGGAAACCCTGATGGGGAAAATGGGGGGCCAGCTCCACGACTACGCCAACGGCCTGGACACAGATCCCGTCCGCTCCCGGTATGAGGCGGAGCCGGTGAAATCCGTGGGCAACGGCACGACCTTCCCGCAAAATCTCACCACGGCGGAGCAGCTCCGAAACGGCATCGCCGTCCTGACGGACTCTGTGGCCACCCGCCTGCGGCGGGCGGGCCTGTATGCCGGCGGCGTACAGGTGACGGTCCGGGACCCCCAGTTCCACGACCGCTCCCGTCAGGCCCAGCTTTCCGCTCCCACGCATTTGATCCGGGAGCTGACGGCGGCGGCCATGGACCTGACAAACCAGCTCTGGAAGCCCCCGGCCCCGGTCCGGGCCCTGACGGTTACCGCCATCCATCTGGTCCCCGCCGGCGAGGCCTATGAGCAGGTGGATCTATTCACCGCCGGGGCCGCGCCCCAGCGGGAGAAGCTGGAGAAAATCGAGGCGGCCATGGATCGTCTCCGGGGCAAGTACGGTGCCGGCGCCATCTCATACGGCGTGGCCAGATCCGAGAAAAAAGAGGAGGATCCCCTTCCATGACAGAAAATCTGGAAAAAAAGGCCCTCCGGGCCACGATCCGGCAGCTGGCCGGGCAGCTCTCCCCCCGGTATCGGGCATCGGCGGACCTGGCCATCGCCCGCCGCCTGCTGGCCCTGCCGGAGTATCGGAGCGCCGGCACCGTGTTCTGTTTTGTGGGAACTGGCCTTGAAATCGACACCCGGCCCATCCTGGAACAGGTCCTGGCGGACGGTAAGACGCTGTGCCTTCCCCTGTGCGTAAGCCCCGGCATCATGGAACTCCGCGCCGTCCGGTCCCTGGATCAGCTCGCCCCCGGTTCCTACGGAATCCCGGCGCCGCCGGAAAGCAGCCCTGTCGTCTCCCCGGACCAGACAGATCTGGCGGTGATCCCATGCGTGACCTGCAGCCGGGAGGGCCGCCGGCTGGGCCGGGGCGGCGGATACTACGACCGTTTTCTCGCCAGTTACCGTGGCGCGGCGGTACTGCTGTGCAGGGAGCGGCTGCTGCGCCAGGAAATTCCCTTCGGTCTCCACGACTATCCGGTGCCCTGGGTGCTTACGGAGGCCGGCCTGTTTGAGGACGGGACGCCCGCCCGGCCGGAGTAGCCGGCTCCCGCCCTTCTCAGGATGCGTGTGATGATCCAAACTCCGGCGGCGCCACCAAATCGCAGAGCCTATCTGAAAAAGATCCGGATTTGGTATTTTAATATGCTTTCTATGCGCATTTTGATAGTCGATCATGATTGCAATAAAAGCTGACAGAACCCCTTGCTTCTATATCAATAAGAGCGAAGGATGTTGAACAACGTGAACATGAGGAGCATCGGAAAGCAGCATATGTTTTAACCGTCTGTATAGCAGGTCCTATCATCATCTGCTGCATACCTTGTTTATTTCATTTACTTCTGAACGGAGCAGGAAGGAGCGAACCGCCGAGCCAAAGGGGAAAAACCGCGCGAACTTTGACACGGCAGGCAGGTTTTTTTGTTCAATCGGCGGAAATTTTCAATTTCCCCCGAATCCCTCCTATTACAATAAATTTGGACAGGAAAGCCGGGCAGCCAGTCCGGCTT
>CAMMCS010000195.1 GCA_946494635.1 uncultured Oscillibacter sp.
ATCATTGACTTTTCAATTTGACGCTGATATACTAATTGAGCCGCTTTGAATGGGTTTTCAAGTGTCCATCCGGACCGCCCCCGACAGCGAGCCCGTAATGAAGGAGTTGAAACAACGTAATGAACGCAATCATCGTGACCGGCGGCAAGCAGTACAAGGTGGCCGAGGGCGACGTGGTCTACATCGAGAAGCTGGACCAGGAAGCCGGCGACACCGTGAAGTTCGACCAGGTCCTGGCCATCATCGACGGCGAGAAGGCCACCTTCGGCACTCCCGTGGTGGAGGGCGCCTCTGTGGAGGGCAAGATCGTCAAGAACGGCAAGGGCAAGAAGATCCGCATCTTCAAGTACAACGCCAAGAAGGGCTACCGCAAGCGTCAGGGCCATCGTCAGCCCTACACCAAGGTCGAGATCGGCAAGATCTCCGTCTAACGCATGACCACGGTCGTATTCCGCATGGAGGGGGACCGGATCACCGGCTTTGAGGCCAAGGGCCACAGCGGCTATGCCGAGGCAGGCGCCGACATCGTCTGCGCCGCCGTCACCAGCGCCGTCCGCCTGGTGGAGGCCACTGTCAACGACGTGCTGGGTCTGGCCGCATCGGTGAAGGTCCGGGAGCGGGATGCCTCCATCTCCCTGAGCCTGCCCGGCGGGCTGGATGAGATCACGGAGAGCACCTGCCAGTCCCTGATGACGGGGCTGATGGTCTACTTCACCCAGCTCCATGACGAGTATCCCGACAACATCGAAGTTCTGGAGGACGACTGAGCCTCCCCATCTAAAATCTTTCAGAAAGGATGGTCCGTATCATGATTCGCATTGGTCTTCAGTTCTTCGCCCACAAGAAGGGCGGCGGCTCCACCAAGAACGGCCGTGATTCCAAGGCTAAGCGCCTGGGCGCCAAGCGTGCCGACGGTCAGTTCGTCCAGGCCGGCAACATCCTGGTGCGTCAGCGCGGCACCCACATTCACCCCGGCGTGAACGTGGGCAAGGGCACCGACGACACCCTGTTCGCCACCGTCAGCGGCACGGTCCGCTTCGAGCGGCGGGGCAAGGATCGCAAGCAGGTCTCTGTCTACGAAGCTGAATAATGCATCGGACAAAACCGGGGTCTTCTGGACCCCGGTTTTTTACTGCGGCGGGATGCCGGATGCGCCCGCCTTCCTCTCTGCCCTGCCGCTTTCCACCTGGACGCCGCGAAATTTGCAGAGTCTCTTATGCGCGGCAGCGCAGATTCAAATTAGGAGGAAATCCAACATGAACATCAAAAAAGCGGGCCTGAAACAAACGGCTGTCTGTATCGTGATGGTACTGGCGGCCCTGGCATCCCTGGGCGTCTCCGACTTCCTCTCGTCGCCGGAGTTCCACGCGGGGCCCCTGGCGTCTCTGGACGAGAAAAAGGTCACAGTCATGGAACTGACTGCCGCCTCCGCCGCGGCCTCTGTGGCGATTTCCGCCGTGCCTGGCGACGCCACCACCCCCATCGCCAACCAGGTCTCCGAGCTCAGTTCTTACCTGCTGGTGACCGGCGTCATCCTGCTGGAAAAGATCCTGCTGACGCTGACCGGCTATCTGGCCTTCAAGCTCCTGATCCCCCTTGCCTGTGCCCTGGTGATCGTGTCCCTGGTCTGCTCCCGGGCCTTCCTGCGGCAGCTGGCGCTGAAGCTGGCGGTCTTTGGCCTGGCCCTCTGGCTGCTGATCCCCGCCAGCCTGCAGGTCAGCAGTCTGGTGGAGGACACCTTTGACGTGCAGCAGACAGTGGAACAGGCGGCCCAGGCGGCAGATAACATGGAGGAGTCCGGAGAGGCGGACGAGGACGGCGGCTGGCTGTCCCAGATCGGGGATGCGGTTTCCGGCGCGGTCTCCGGCGTTGTGGAGGATGCCGAAAACGCCCTGAGCCGCTTCGTGGATGCCATCGCCACACTGGTGATCGTCAACTGTGTCATCCCCCTGCTGGTGCTGTGGCTGTTTTTGTGGCTGGCCAAGGTCATCCTGGGCATCCGCGTTGAGATCCCTGTTCAGAAACTCCGCAAGGGCCTCCCCACCGCGGGAAAGGGCCACGCCGCCCCTTCCAAGGCGGAGGACAGCGGCGCGGCCCCGTGAGACGGGGCACGGCCGGTTTCACCGCTTCTTGCGGTTTATCTTGACGCCCCTGGGTCTTTCCGCTAAAATGGATAGAACTGGGCAATCTATCGTGAGATTTTAAATACGAGAGGTACGACAATGGCAGCTTCTTTTATTGATAAGGCCCGGATTTCCGTCCGGGCTGGAAACGGCGGCAACGGCGCCGTCTCCTTCCACCGGGAGAAATATGTGGCCGCCGGCGGGCCGGACGGCGGCGACGGCGGCCGGGGCGGCTCCATCATCCTGCAGGTGGACGACAACATGTCCACCCTGATGGACTTCCGCTACAAGCGTAAATATGTGGCTGAAAACGGCGCCGACGGCCAGGGGGGCCGGAAGAGCGGCAGGGACGGTCAGAACCTCATCATCAAGGTGCCCCGGGGCACCCTGGTGCGGGACGCGGAGACCAATGAGATCATGCAGGATATGTCCGGCAGTGAGCCCTACGTCCTCTGCAGGGGCGGCCGGGGCGGCTGGGGCAACAGCCACTTCGCCACCCCCACCCGGCAGGTGCCCCGGTTCGCCAAGGCGGGCCTGCCCGGCGAGGCCCACGACGTGGTCCTGGAGCTGAAGCTGCTGGCGGACGTGGGCCTGGTGGGCTTCCCCAATGTGGGCAAGTCCACCCTGCTGTCCGTGGTCTCCAAGGCCCAGCCCAAGATCGCCAACTACCACTTCACCACCCTGTTCCCCAACCTGGGCGTGGTCTGGGTGGAGGACGGCGTCAGCTTCGTCATGGCGGACATCCCCGGCATCATCGAGGGCGCCAGCGAGGGCGCCGGCCTGGGCCACGACTTCCTGCGGCATGTGGACCGCTGCCGTCTGCTGATCCATGTGGTGGATGTGTCCGGCAGCGAGGGCCGGGACCCGGTGGAGGATTTTGATGCCATCAATGCGGAGCTCTCCCAGTACAGCCCGGATCTGGCCTCGCGGCCCCAGATCGTGGCCGCCAACAAGGCGGACATCCTGCCTCCGGGCTCCGACAACCTGGAGCGGCTCCGGGCCCATGTGGAGACCCGGGGCTACACCCTGGTGAAGATCTCCGCGGCGGCCCACCAGGGCACGGCGGAGCTGGTGAAAAAGGCGGCGGAGATGCTGTCCGTCCTGCCTCCCGTCACGGTGTACGAGCCGGAGTATGTGCCGAAGGCGCCGGTGATCGACGCCTCTGCCCCCCTGGACATCCACCGGGAGGACGACGGCACCTGGATCGTGGAGAGCGCCTGGCTGCGGCAGGTCATGGGCAGCGTGAACTTCGCCGACTACGAGAGCCGGATGTGGTTCGACAAGGTGCTGCGGGACAACGGCTTCTTCCAGAAGCTGGAGGAAGCGGGCATCCAGGACGGGGATACCGTGTCCCTGTACGACTTTGAGTTTGAATATCAGCGGTGAGAAAACGAGCGGCGGGCCGCCTGGCCCGCCGCTCGTTTTCTCAATACGCGAGGAAAGCGGCAGAGAAATTTTCTGTGCTTTTTTGTCTGAAATTCATAAAAATTTTTTCAGGGCTTGACAGGCAGGCCCAGCGTGTTGTAAACTCACCCCAAGTTCAAAGCAAGAAACCGATGACGCAGACGAGTACACGGACGTCACTTCTCCAAGAGAGCTGCCGGTGGTGGGATGGCAGCAGAAGGGGCCCCGCCGAAT
>CAMMCS010000196.1 GCA_946494635.1 uncultured Oscillibacter sp.
ATAGGGAGGAGTCCATGAAAAAGAAATCATTTTTTCAAATTGCAGTGATTCTGATGGCGTCATTTGCCTCCTGGATTTATTGCATTGCAGTTGTGGTACTGGGCCTGATCTACCAGGCATATCCCGGACAGGAGCACATCGCAGTGCTGATTTCCACGCTTCCCACACTGGTGATGATGCTGTCGGCGTTTGCCTCCAGTGTATTGCTGCGCTTCTGCAACCGAAAATATGTGGTGATCATCAGCATGCTGATCTCCGTTGGAGCTGGGCTGCTGATTCTTTTTCTGGAGCTGCCCCTGGCGGGCGTGATCCTATGTTCTGCGCTTCTGGGCGTCCCGGGCGGGACTATCGCTTCCGCCAATCCCACGGTGCTGGCGGAAATTGCGCCGCCCAGACTGCGGGACAAGGTGTTGGGCTGGCACAACTCCATGATGATGCTGGGAATGGCTGTTTTCACGCTGCTGGGCGGCGTGTTCGCAAAGACCGGACGGTTTCAGGACGGCTACAAAACCGTGCTGGTGCTGCTGCCCATTTTAGTCCTGGTCATTCTCTTCTATCCCAATGTGGATCGGGAACCGGCGAAAAATGTCCGCAATGCGGACATTTCCGCAACGGCCCTCAGGGCGGAGCCAGAGCGATTCCCCAAGGTTGCAGTGGGACTTTTGCTGGTGTACGGCATCGGCTCCATTTTCTGGAATGCCTGGTATATGAACTACTCAGATTACATCGTCAATGAAGCGCAGCTGGGTACCTCGGCCATGGCCGGCATGATCGGCTCCCTCTGCAGCGTTGCAGGGACAGTCTCCGGCCTGGTGGTTGCGTTTTGGATTCGTGCGACAAAGAAGTTCAGTATTTCGCTGGCGTTTATTCTCGGCGGAGCGGCCATGCTGCTGCCGCAGCTGACCCAAAGCGCCATAGGCTGCTATGCCGGCGGAATCCTCTGCCAGTTTTTCAATCTGATCATTGGTTCCGGATTGACCACCTACCTTGGTCTGGTGACCACAGGGAAAAATGCGGCGACCGCCCTCTCTCTTCTGGCGGGATTTGAGGGCTCCGGCGTATTTCTGTGCGGCTATATTGTCCCCCTGGTGGGCAATCTCTTCGGTGGCGGAGCGGGGACAAACATCCTGGTCAGCGGGATCATCATGATGGGAATTGGAATTCTGACTTATTTCGTCATCAAACCTGCCCACGAAGCAGCCTATGGAAATCTGAAAGCTGGAAGCCGACACTAACACAGAAACTTGAAGACCGGGGTGGACTGTCTTTGTGACAGTCCACCCCGGCTTGCGATTCCTCAGGAAGTATGGGAGAAAATGGTTGATTTTATTTTTCTAACTGTTATAATAACTTAGAGAAATCATATTTTGGAGTAATATGTGCAAAAGACGATACAGAGAGGACGGGACAGTATGATTGACACGTCAGATGTCCGAAAGATGAATATGAACGCCATCCGGGCTGTCATGTGGCGGGGCGGCGAGCACACCAAGCAGAGCATTGCGGCGGACACGGGCCTAAGTGTTGCCACCTGCAACACCTTGCTGAATGAGTTGGAGCGAAGCGGCGAGGTGTACAGTCAGAAATACCAGCTCAATGGGGTGGGCAGAAGCACCAGCGTCTATCAGATCAACGAGGACTATGAGAGTATTCTCTGTGTCCGGATTGATTTGGACTCAGAGGGAAATCGGCTTCTCCTCTGTGACGTGCTCTCCATGTTGCGGTCGACGCTCTATCAGGAACAGACGCAGTTCACGATATTGGATATGGACCGTGTGGCCGGGAAAATCACCGAGATGCTGGAGATGTTCCCCAACATCTCGTGTATCCTGGTGGGAACCAGCGGAATTATAGACCACGGCGTACTGCGGCTCTCTGACATCCCGGAGCTGGAGGAGGCTCACCTGCTGGATGCGCTCCGGACGGTGGCGCAGCAGCGGCCGATCTACATGACCTACGACTGTCAATACCGTGTTTATGGAGCTTACAAAGATGCGGGTTATACCAGCGAGACGCTGACATTGCTGTTCTGCATGAGAAATGTCCTGGCAGGCACAGCATCTGTAATCGGGGGGAGAATTGTCAGCGGCAAGAACGGCTTTGCCGGAATGACCGGATATATGCCGTGGGGGATGAGTCAGGAGGAGCAGATCCAGGTCATTGCCCAGGGGAGTCCGAAGGGGCTGGAGTTGATCGTGAAGACGGCACTCTCAGTCATTGCGGTGTTAAACCCGGACGAACTGCTCTTTGCCGGAAACGTGGTGGATCGGGAGATGATGGAGGCGGTTCAGACGGCGTGCGCCAAGGCGGTTCCGCCGGAGGTCCTGCCGAAATTCCGCCTGGCGGATCACCGGGGAGACCAGTACTATCTGGAGGGAATGTACCAAAAAGCGCTGGAGATGAAAGCGGACTTAGCAATCGAATACTGGCAGTGACAGATGCTGCGCGGCATATAGAGCACCGAAAACGCCTTTGGCGAATCTTCCTTTGTGGGGATCGCCAAAGGCGTTGTTTGTTTTTTGTTTAACTATCCAAACTTCGCCGCAGATACGAAAAAGGCATTGACTTTGTTAAATTTAATACTTACAATAATTATTAAAATAATAGTTATAAAAATAGAGAAAAAATAACAGGAGAAAAATGGAGGTAGCGAGATATGCTGGATCGATTGTTTTCCCCCCTCACCATCAACGGAAAGACTTTGAAAAACCGCTGCGTGGTGACCCCAATGCTGATGAACTTCTGCGAGGAGGACGGCACCTGCACAGAGCGGTTTGCGGCGTATCACGAGGCAAAGGCCAAGGGCGGCTTCGCCATGATCGTCACGGAGAATGTGGCTGTCACGTCTGCGGCGAAAGGCTATCAGTGGATCCCCGGCCTGTGGAAGGATGAACATATCCCAGGCTTCCGGAACTTGACGGACAGGGTCCATCAATACGATACCGTCATCATTGCCCAGTTGAACCATCCCGGCCGGCAGGCCTCTGAAAAGTATGCCAAAGCCCAGTCCTGGGCGCCGTCTGCCATCCCGGACCCCTACCACAATGAGGAGATGCCCCATGAGATGACCATTGCGGAGATCCACAAGACAGTGGAGGACTTCGGCGACGCCGCCCTGCGGGCAAAGAAGGCGGGGTTTGACGGCATCGAGCTCCACGGCGCCCACGGCTACATGATCCCGGAGTTCATGTCTATGTACACCAACAAGCGCACGGACGAGTATGGCGGTGATCTGACCAACCGGATGCGCTTTGCTCTGGAGATCATTGAAAATGTCCGCCAAAAATGCGGCTCGGACTTCATCCTGGGGTATCGGCTCTCTGCCGACGAGCGGGTGACCGGCGGTCTCACCATCGAGGACACCAAGGCCATCATCCCCTACCTGGACCAGGCCGGCGTGGACTACTTCAGCATCTCCATCGCGGTGAATGCCACGGACGATCAGATGATTCCCTCCATGTACTACCGCCACGGCTATCAGGCGGACTATGCCAAAGAGGTAAAGGATGTTACCCATAAGCCGGTGATCACGGTGGGCCGCATCAACGATACCCGGATCGCCGAGAGCATTCTGCGGGCCAACAAGGCGGATCTGATCGGGTTTGCCCGGCAGTCCCTCACAGACCCGGAGACCCCGAACAAAGCGCGGGAGGGACGCTTCGAGGATATCCGCAAGTGCGTGGGCTGCCTCCACGGCTGTGTGGGCCACATCGACACCGGC
>CAMMCS010000197.1 GCA_946494635.1 uncultured Oscillibacter sp.
ACTACACCGTGATGTCCAATCACCACCTGCGTAACGCGGGGCTGTCGCTGAAATCTAATTTCCAAACACCAGTTTGACGTGCTGATATAATCACTTGATCTACGACTATAAAAAGGAGGCATGCCTCCATAAAAATAAGACAGCAATATTCCAAGTGTGTCAATTTTTAACATGCTATATACAAAGAATAGCGCCCGCTGAAATCTATGGATGTTCAGCGGGCGCTACTGACTTTTTAGTTGTCCTGTTCGGGGTATTTACCATAGGCATTTTTCCAATTTTCAGCCGTTTTCATGAAAGCAGCATAATCATGGGCGCGGATGTACTCCAGTGCCTGCTTGTATTTGGAGTATTTGTAGCCGGGATGGCTGATAAAGGATTGAATGGTCTCGCAGTGTTCATATTCGTCGCAATCTGCGCAGGTAATGTGGCCTCTGGTTAGGCAGCATTTCTTCATCCTGCATTTGACCCGCCTCAAATCCCGAGAGCCGTCCAGATACCCCGGTTTGCAGCCCTTGCAGGTCTTCTCAAATTCACGGCAGGTCTTGCAGTAGGCGCCGCAGCAGCCGATTTCCTCTGTACCATTCATAGGGAGGAACTCCCTTCAGAGCGATAGAGCTTCAGAAAATCGCCGATGCTTTCTTCGACTGCATGTAGGAACGCTTCATCGCCGTATTTGATGTTGATGCACCGCTTTCCCTTTTTGCAGGCAGGTAGGCTTTCGGCCAAACGGTTCAAAAACTCCTCATCGGAAAAATGAATGGAGAAATGGTTTTTCGCTGCGGAGACCGCCACATATCCCTCATTCATCTTTTTCCCCACCAGCCACATGGGCATAGAGAAGGAGATCTTATTGGTCAGCTGGGGAAATTCCGTATTCATAAATTCTATGAATGCGCAGATATGTCGCTGTTGCTCTTCATTTAACGATGCCACATACTCGGAAACAGAAGCTACACCCATGTTACACCTCCACAGCTCGTAAATATCAACAAAATCAAGCGATTAATGCAGAAAAACCGCCATTTCGGACGGTTTTTCTGACAAATTTGGTCCGAGTGGGGAGACTCGAACTCCCGGCATCTTGCTCCCAAAGCAAGCGCGCTACCAACTGCGCTACACCCGGTTATGGAATTTTTGGCCGTGCAGAAAGGGCAGGAAAGACTTTTTTGCACAGCGATTAAAAGCGAGCTCACCTATTATACCGGAATCTGCCGTGCTTGGCAAGAGAAACGAGGGAAGATGATCTCAATTTGCCGCAGGGGCTCCGGCACGGCGGGCACAAACGGGCTGCCCGGGGTCAAGGGCAGCCCGTTTGTGCGCAGAAGATATGGACACGGTCCCCGCGTTATGGCTGCTTTTTCCCCTGGGAGCTATACCGACGAAGGTTTACCACAAGGGCGATGATCCAGACGATGGCACAGAGAATATCCAGGAGAAACAGGAACACCGAGGCGTCATAGACCTGGTATATCACATCCAGGACGGCCCGGACGGACCATACGACGGCACAGAGGGCCAGAAGCACCGACACAAAGAGATTTGCTTTTTTCATAATATCCTCATTCCTTCATGCCGCCGCAGGGCGCGGCAGCATCTTACTTACTTCCGCTGGGGAAGAAGGGGGCCAGAGCGGCGGCCACGCCGCTCACCGGCATGGTCTGGAGCAGGACCTTGCCCGGGCCGGTCACCACGGTATTGAACAGCCCCTCGCCGCCAAAGAGCACGTTCTTAACGCCCTTCACCGTCTGGATGCCGATGGTGCAGCTGGCGTCACACATGGCCAGGTTACCGGTGTCCACCACGATGCTCTGGCCGGCGGCCAGCTCATACTCCACGGCGTATCCGTCGATCTCCACAAAGGCGATGCCGTTGCCTGAGAGCTTCTGCATGATGAAGCCCTCGCCGCCGAAGAAACCGGCGCCGGCCTTTTTCTGGAAGAAAACAGAGAGCTCCACGCCCATTTCCGAGGCCAGGAAGCCGCTCTTCTGGACCACCACAGGCCGGTCCGGCCGGACTTCCACCGCCCGGATGGCGCCGGGGAAGCTGGAGCCGAAGGCGATCATGCCGGGGCCGCCCTGGGCGGTATAGATATTCTGAAAGATGGATTCCCCGGAGAACATACGCCCGAAGGCCTTGCCCAGGCTGCCGCCGCTGGTGGACATGTTCATGTTGGGACTCATCCAGACCATAGAGCCCCGTTCCGTGAGCATGGACTCGCCGTTTTCAAGGTTGCAGATGACTGCGGGCATGGGTTCGCCAACGATCTGGTATTTCATATGATTCCCTCCCAAGATGAAGATAGAGCCGTTGCCGGCCTGTCTTTATGATACTGTGCTTTGGAGAAAAAGACAATAAAAAATTCGACTTTGGGAGCATCTTATGATAAGATGAGGGCAACCAGAACAACAGGAGGAATATCCCCCATGCGAATGAGAAAGAAGCCCAACCTGCAGCCCCGTATGGCGCGCTGCGCCCAGCGACTGATCCCCGACCCGGAGAACCACCGGGGGCACTGGCGAGAGCTGCTGCCCGGCTGCCGGGAACTGCGGCTGGAGCTGGGATGCGGCAAGGGCCGCTTCACGGCGGAGACGGCGGCGCGGGAGCCGGACGTGCTCTTTATCGCCGTGGAGCGGGTGCCCGACGCCATGATCATCGCCGTGGAGCGCGCGGCAGCCATGGGCCTGGACAACGTGTTTTTTGTGGACGGCGACGCCGCGGCGCTGGAGAAGTACTTTGAAAGCGGCGAGGTGGACCGCATCTACATCAATTTCTGCGATCCCTGGCCCTCCAACCGGCACGCCAAGCGGCGGCTGACCCACCGGGACTTCCTGCTGCGCTACCGCACGGTGCTCGCCGACGGGGGAGAGATCCACTTCAAGACCGACAACCGGGACCTTTTCGAATGGTCCCTGTTCCAGTTCCCCAAGGCGGGCTACGCCCTGTCGGAAGTGACCCGGGACCTGCACGCCGGGGGGATTCAGGGCGTGATGACCGACTACGAGGAGAAGTTCCACAACCTGGGCACCCCCATCAACCGGTGCGTGGGCACCAAGGAGGCCATGGCGCAGGTCCCCGTGCTGGAGGGTCTTGCGCGCCGCCTGGAGGGCTGGGAGGTCCGAGCGGTAGGGGAGGAGGACCTGGAGGAAGTGCTCTCCCTGCTGGAGAGCAACGGGGAGTATGGCGCCCTGTGGGCCGAGCGGCCGTCCCTGGACACGCTGCGGCGGGACCTCTCCGCCCTGCCGCCGCGGTGCGCGCCGGAGCAGAAGCACTATGTGGCCCTCCGGCGGGAGGGCAAGGTGCGAGCGGTACTGGACTGGGTGGAGGACTACCCCAGAGCCCACACCCTGTGGATCGGCCTTCTGATGGTGGAGGGGAGCGCACACCGCCAGGGCGTGGGCCGGACGGTGGCAGAGGCCCTGTCCGCCGCTGCCGGAGAGGCGGGGATGGACAAGCTGCGCCTGGGCTGCCTGAAAGAAAACGAGCAGGGCCGCGCCTTCTGGAAGGCTTTGGGCTTCCGGGATGTCCGGGAGGGAAAGACCCTGGACGGCGGGAACGCGGTATGGATCATGGAGCGGCCGGCGCAGGAGCAGCCGGAAGAATAAAGAGACAAAAAAGCGGGGCCTTCGGTTTTTCCGAAGGCCCCGGATTTTTGTATAAAGAAAACCACTCGCTAGGCGAGTGGTTCAAAAAAGCCTAAGGC
>CAMMCS010000198.1 GCA_946494635.1 uncultured Oscillibacter sp.
CGGTGCTGGAGCGGAGCTTTGAGCTGTCCTCCATGGGCATCCGGGTGGACGCCGCGGCCCTTGACCGCCAGCTGACCCTGGCGGGCTGCGACAGCCGCCGGGAACTGCCTTTCCATAAAATGCTGCTCAGCGGACAGCTGCCGGAGGCCATCGGCGGCGGCATCGGCCAGTCCCGGCTGTGCATGCTGCTGATCGGCACCTGCCATATCGGAGAGGTGCAGGTGAGCCTGTGGGACACCGACACACTGAAAATCTGTGAAGATGCTGGTGTGACTTTACTGTAAAGGAATATTGCAATACAAAGGATCCCGCCTGCCGCAAACGCGGCAGGCGGGATCCTGCACTTCTGCGGTGCCGGAGTCAAGTTTCAGCGGCCCGCATCTATGTCGTAAATAATGGAAAACAGCGGAGAGATCCATGCGCACAGGCGGCCAATAGCAGCAGCTGTCCCTGCAGACGGGCTGAAAGCTCCTGTTTGTTCGGCAGGAGCGTCCTGCATGAAGCCAAACGCCAGGCCGGCCCGGTCTGACAAATGTTTTACGCGTTGTTTTGCCAGCCGCGCACGGGGATGACCTGTGGGAATGTCTCCGGCTGCTATGGGGCGATCAATGGCGCAGTTCGTCGGCGATGGACTCTGCCAGGGACTCCAGACTCCGGCGCTGGGCTTCCTTCACGGAGGACTTCAATGTCACGGTCCCCTCCATCACCCGCATATCCTTCATATCCTCCACCAGCTTGGTCATCAGCATCCCGGAGCGGGCAGCCCAGGTGCCGTTCTCGATCAGGGCCACAGAGCGGTTCCGGAGCCCATGGCAGGCCAGATCACGCAGGAAGTTTTCCATAGGGGTGTAGATCTCCCCGTTGTATGTAGCGGAGGCCAGCACCAGGTGGCTGCACCGGAATGCCTCGCTGACCAGATACGATACGTCGGTCTGGGAGACATCATACAGGGCGATGTTCTCCACGCCCTTCTCCGCCAGGCGGCAGGCCAGGATTTCGGCGGCGTTTTCCGTATGTCCGTAGATGGAACCGCAGAAGATGGCCACGCCCCGGTCCTCGGGGGTATAGGTGCTCCACAGCTGGTATTTCTCCAGGAACCAGCCAATGTTCTCACGCCAGATGGGGCCATGGAGGGGACAGATGGTCTGGATGTCCACCCCGGCAGCCCGCTTCAGCAGAGACTGAACCTGGGCACCGTACTTGCCCACAATGTTGGTGTAGTACCGGCGGGCATCGTCCAGCCAGTCCCGCTCGAAGTTCACCTGGTCGGCGAAGATGTTGCCGTTCAGGGCACCGAAGGTGCCGAAGGCGTCGGCGGAGAACAGCACCTTATCGGTAATGTCATAAGTCACCATCACCTCCGGCCAGTGAACCATGGGGGCCATCAGGAAGGTGAGGGTGTGACGGCCAGTGGTAAGCGTGTCCCCCTCCTTTACCACCACGGTGCGGTTGGAGATGTCGCAGTCAAAGAACTGGCCGATCATAGGGACGGTTTTGGCGTTGGCCACGACCTGGGTCTGGGGCCAGCGGCGCAGCAGCTCCCCCAGAGTGGCGCAGTGATCCGGCTCCATATGATTCACCACCACATAGTCCAGGGGGCGGCCCGCCAGGGCGAATTCCAGGTTCTCAAAGAACCGTTCCCCGACGGCCCTGTCCACTGTGTCCAGCAGAACGGTCTTCTCATCCAGCAGCAGATAGGCGTTGTAGCTGACGCCTCTGGGGATGGGAAACACATTTTCAAACTTGGCCAGCCGCCGGTCGGAGGCGCCCAGCCAGTACAGATCCTCACGGATGTTTGTCACGCAGTGCATAATTTGCTTTTCTTCCTTTCTAACGCGGCAAAGCGGTGTAGCGTTATCATACTACACCGCTTTGCGAAATTCGTCAAGACTTCCGGAACCGTTCCATTGTCTCCGCGTCCCGCTGCCGCTGCTCTTCCAGAGACTGCTGCAGCAGCATATCCTTCACCTTCATCAGCCGGGTGGTGGTGGCCCGGTCGTTCTCGTCCAGCTTCATGGTGATATAGCGGATGGAGTCCTGGGTGTTGGGGATCACCACATACTCCAGCGCATTCACCCGCCGGCGGGTCTTTTCGATCTCCTCCGCCATCAGCTGGGCGGCCTTCTCCACCTCCGCCAGCTTTAGCATCTTCCGGAATACCTTTCCCAGTGCATCCACAGCGGCGTCCAGCTCACCGGAGGTGGCTGCGAAGCCGTAGGGATAGATGTCCGCGTCGGACCGGGTCTGGGTCTGGAAGTCGTAGACCGGCACGTTCACCGACATGATGTTCTTAGTGGTCTGGGTCAGCTTCACGCTCTGCTTGGGGTAAAGCAGCGCCTGCTCCAGGGCCTGGGAGCTCATCAGGGCGGAGGCCACGGTAAATGCGCCATGGACCGTCATCAGCTCCTCCTCCACCTCCTGCCGGAGGGCGCGGACCTCCCGCACCGTGTCCAGGAACTGCTTCATCAGCTCGTCCCGCTTGTCCTTCAGCAGCTTGTGGCCCCGCTGGGCGGTGCGCAGCTTCCCTTTCAGGCGGGTGAGCTCCATCCGGGTGGGGTTTACCGTGATATTGGGCATAGCAATCACTTCCTTCCAGCTGTACCGATCGGGGCCCCGCGATCAGCGGGGCGGCGCTTTTGCGCCATGCCAAGGGTTTTTGCCAGCGGCAAAAACCTTGCCGAAGGGCACATTCCCTGTGCCCGAGGATCTTCAAAATCCCGGGAGGCCTCAAAAGGGGCTCACTGCTCCTTCTTAGGCCAGTACTTTTCGATATACTCCGGCTTGATCCGCTTCAGCTCGCTCTTGGGCAGGATGCTCAAAAGCTCCCATCCCAGATCCAGCGTCTCCTCAATGGAGCGGTTCTCCTCGTAGCCCTGGTTCACATACCGCCGCTCGAACTCGTCTGCAAATTTGGCGTACAGCAGATCCGTGGGGGTCAGGGCCGCCTCGCCCAGAATACTCATCAGCTCCTTGTTGTCCTTTCCGGTGGAGTAGGCGGCGAACAGCTGGTTCATGGTATCGGCGTGGTCCTCCCGGGTCCTGCCCTTGCCGATGCCCTTGTCCTTCAGACGGCTCAGGGACGGCAGCACGTCCACCGGCGGGTGGATGCCCTGGCGGTACAGCGCCCGGGAGAGGATGATCTGTCCCTCGGTGATATAGCCCGTCAGATCCGGGATGGGATGGGTCTTGTCATCCTCCGGCATGGTCAAAATGGGGATCAGTGTGATGGAGCCGGGCTTGCCCAGCTGGCGGCCGGCCCGCTCGTAGATGGTGGCCAGGTTCGTGTACAGATAGCCTGGGAAGCCCCGGCGTCCCGGGACCTCCTTCTTGGCGGCGGAGACCTCCCGCAGCGCCTCGGCGTAGTTGGTGATGTCGGTCATGATGACCAGAACATGCATATCCTTCTCAAAGGCCAGGTACTCCGCAGCGGTCAGGGCCATCCGAGGGGTGGCGATGCGCTCCACCGCCGGGTCGTTGGCCAGGTTGGAGAACATGACCGTCCGGTCGATGGCGCCGGTGCGCTTGAACTCACTGACGAAGAACTCCGACTCCTCAAAGGTGATGCCGATAGCGGCGAACACCACGGCGAACTTGGAGGTGTCGTCCCCGATCACCTTGGCCTGCCGGGCGATCTGGGCCGCCAGGTTGGCGTGGGGCAGGCCGGAGCCGGAGAAGATGGGCAGCTTCTGCCCACGGACCA
>CAMMCS010000199.1 GCA_946494635.1 uncultured Oscillibacter sp.
TCCTCCGGCTTGCAGGGGCAGGCGGTGATGACCCGCAGGTGCTCGTAGGGCAGGCCCTCCATATACAGCTCCACGCCGTACTCGCTGCGCATCCGGTACTGGAACACGTCGAACTGCAGGGTGCCCACCACGCCCACGATGACCTCCTCCAGGCCGGCGCCGGGCAGCTTGAAGATCTGGATGGCGCCCTCCTGGGCGATCTGCTCCGTGCCCTTGATGAACTGCTTGCGCTTCATGGTGTCCTTGGGGGACACCCGCATGAAGTGCTCCGGCTCGAAGGTGGGGATGCCGGAGAACCTGAACTTCTTCCCCGGCACGGTGACGGTGTCGCCGATGGAGAAGATGCCCGGGTCGAACACGCCGATGATGTCCCCGGCGTAGGCCTCGTCGATGATCTCCCGCTCCGCGGCCATCATCTGCTGGGGCTGGGAGAGCCGGAGCTTTTTGTTCCCCTGGACATGGTAGTATTCCTTGTCCCGCTCGAACTTGCCGGAGCAGATGCGCATGAAGGCCAGCCGGTCCCGGTGGGCCTTGTTCATGTTGGCCTGGATCTTGAACACGAAGGCGGAGAAGTCCTCGCTGAACACGTCCACCTCCCCCTGGTCGCTGACCCGGGGCAGGGGCGGCGTGGTCATGCGGAGGAATTCCTCCAAAAAGGGCTCCACGCCGAAGGTGGTGAGGGCGGAGCCGAAGAACACGGGAGACAATGTGCCGTTCCGGACGGCCTCCAGGTCGAACTCCCGGCCGGCCCCCAGCAGCTCCACCTCCTCCCGGAGGGCGGCGGCCTTCTTCCCGCCGATCATGTCCTCCAGGGCGGGATCGTCCAGGGCCACCTCGGCGGAGCTGACCTTCTTGCCCCGCTCCTCCGCCTGGAAGAACAGGATCCGCTGCTTCTCCCGGTCGTAGACCCCCTGGAACTCCCTTCCGCAGCCGATGGGCCAGTTGACGGCGTAGGTGTCGATGCCCAGCTCCCGCTCCACCTCCTCGCACAGCTCCAGCGGGTCCCGGGTCTCCCGGTCCATCTTGTTGATGAAGGTGAAGATGGGGATGTGCCGCAGGGCGCAGACCTTGAACAGCTTCCGGGTCTGGGGCTCCACGCCCTTGGCGCCGTCGATGACCATGACGGCGGAGTCGGCGGCCATCAGGGTGCGGTAGGTGTCCTCGGAGAAGTCCTGGTGGCCCGGGGTGTCCAGGATGTTGATGCAGAAGCCGCTGTGCTGGAACTGCATGACGGAGGAGGTGACGGAGATGCCTCTCTGCTTTTCGATCTCCATCCAGTCGCTGGTGGCGGCCTTGGCCCGCTTGCCCTTGACCTCGCCCGCCTGGGCGATGGCCCCGCCGTACAGCAGGAACTTCTCCGTCAGCGTGGTCTTGCCGGCGTCCGGATGGGAGATGATGGCGAAGGTCCTTCGCCGGGAAATTTCAGAACGTAAATCAGACATGGAACATCCTCCAGAAAAGAGTCAAAGTGCGGGCCATCATCGACCCCCGGCGCTTTTGCGCCGTCCAAGCATTTTTGCCGGAGGTAAAAATCTTGGCGAAGGGCGGACTCGCTCCGCCCGGAGCAGATTGAATATCAGGGCTGCCGCGAAAAACGGACGGGAGAGAACCCCCGCCTGCTAAAGACCTGACCAATGTACCATATTTTGTGCCGCATTGCAAGATTTTCCCCGTTCAATCCGGGAAAAAGACGGAAAAAGGCCGCCGGTTTTTTCCCGGCGGCCTCCATTTGAAGTGTGAAGAGAGCCTTATGACTCTGTCAAAGCCTGTTCCAGCGCAGCCAGAGCCGCCTCGGCGTCTGCCCCCTCTGCGGAGAGGGTGAGCTCCGCCCCGCTCCCAATGGACAGGGAAAGCACGCCCAGCAAGCTCTTCGCGTTGACGCTGTGGTCACCGTAAGTGATGCGGATGGCGCTGTCAAAGCGGTTGGCAGTCTGGATAAAGCGGGTTGCCGCCTGATGGTGCAGCCCCTCCGGAATCCGGACCAAGACCTCTTTTATGCACTGCATGAAAAGACCTCCCTTTGTCGATGGTTCTGCGGGTCATCTGCCCGCCGGTGGATGGCTCTATTATACACAAACACATCTCCGGCGGCAAGCTATAAAACAAAACTGAACTCAGAAGAACAGGCACAGCGGCGGAGCCTGCGCAGGAAGAAAATGCCCGCGGCCTTGACCGCCCGCGGGGGAGATAGTATAATAGCTGCAAAATTTGTTGTCAAAACAACAGGAGGAGGCGGGAAATGGACGTGTTCACACCGGAAGAATCCGCCCTGTTCCGGGGCATCTCCCGGCCGGAGACGGAGGCGCTGCTGCAGTGCCTGGGGGCGGAGCGGCGGACATATGGAAAAGGAGAGCGGGTCCTCCGGGCCGGGGATACGGCGGAGAAGCTGGGGCTGGTGCTCACCGGCCGGGTGCTGATTGAGCGCAGCGATTTCTGGGGCAACACCGCCGTGCTGGACAGCGTGGGCCCCGGCCGGATCTTTGCGGAGACCTACGCATGCACGCCGGGGGAGCCGCTGATGGTGGATGTGACGGCGGGCGAGGCTTCGGAGATCCTGTTTCTCCGGGCGGGCCAGGTGCTGACACCCTGCGCCCGGGGCTGCGGGGCCCACACCCGGCTTCTGCAGAACCTGCTGGCCATCTCCGTCCAGAAGAACCTGCGCCTGTCCCGGAAGATCTTCCACACCGCCCCCAAGACCATCCGGGGACGGCTGCTGACCTATCTCTCGGATCAGGCCGTCCGCAGCGGCAGCCGGAGCTTTACCATCCCCTTTGACCGCCAGCAGCTGGCGGATTACCTGAACGTGGACCGCAGCGCCCTCTCCGCAGAGCTGGGCAAGCTGCGGCGGGAGGGGATCCTGCTGGCAGAGCGGAACCGCTTCACCCTGCTGAAGGACGGGATGGAGCTCTGAGGGCCGGGGACAGCCTGGAGACGGCCGGAAAACAGCCCGGGCCGCGCAAAATGCGCGGCCCGGGCTCTGCTTGTCCGAAAGGGGCGGAGCTCAGAACTGGGGCAGCTTCCGCACCACGGCGGCGCAGCGGGCGCAGAGGGCGGGGTGCTCCGGGTCGGTGCCCACGGAGGGCAGCTGCTTCCAGCACCGGGCGCACTTCTCACCCTTGGCCTGACTCACCACCACCCGTACGCCGTTGAGGGGGGTGCCGGCGGCCTGGCTGTAGAGGGTGGGATCGGTGACGAAGTCCACCCCGGAGACAATGAAGAAGTCCGCCCACCACTGCTGGGTGAAGTGCTCCCGCAGATCGGACAGGTCCACCGGCGGCTTTTCCTCCCCGGTGACAATGGAGACATGGGCTTCCAGGCTCTTGCCGATCTTCTTCTCGTTCCGGGCAGCCTCCAGGGCAGCGTTCACGCCGTCCCGCAGCTGGATCATGGTGCCCCAGGAGACCAGGTCCCCCAGGTCGTACTCCTGGAAGGGCTGGTTCATCTCGTTGAGAACCACGTTGCGGCCGTCCTCGCCCTCCCGGTGGGGCATAGCCTGCCAGATCTCGTCGCAGGTAAAGGCCAGGATGGGGGCGAACAGCTTGGTGATGGTGTCCAGGATGAGCCACAGGGCAGTCTGGGCGCTGCGGCGCTTGAGACCATCGGTCTCCTCGCAGTAGAGCCGGTCCTTGATGATGTCCAGATAGAAGTTGGACATGTCCAGCACGCAGAACT
>CAMMCS010000200.1 GCA_946494635.1 uncultured Oscillibacter sp.
ACAGAAGTGAAATAAGGAGGCACGGAATTATGAAGTTGAGCGAACTGTCTCCCGCTGAGGGCTCTGTCCGCCCCGCATACCGCAAGGGCCGGGGCGCCGGCTCCGGCAACGGTAAGACCGGCGGCCGCGGCCACAAGGGCCAGAAGGCCCGTTCCGGCGGCAAGATCCGGATTGGCTTTGAAGGCGGCCAGATGCCGCTGGCCCGCCGGATCCCCAAGCGCGGCTTCAACAACATCTTCGCCAAGCCCCTGGAGATTGTCAACCTCTCCACGCTGGATCAGTTCCAGGATGGAGATACCGTCACGGTTCACGCCCTGCTGGAGAAGGGCATCCTCTCCAAGTGCCGCTATGGCTACAAGGTTCTTGGCAGCGGCCAGCTGACCAAGAAGCTCACTGTCCAGGCTTCTGCTTTCTCCGCTTCTGCCAAGGAGGCTATCGAGGCAGCTGGCGGAAAGGCAGAGGTGATGTAACGTGATCCAAACAATTCGCAAGGCGTGGGCTATCCCCGAACTGCGGAAAAAGATCATCTTTACACTCCTCATCCTGCTGATTTTCCGCATCGGCAACGCCATCACAGTGCCTTATGTGAATGTGACCCTGCTGGAGGACTATCTGAACCAGATGGGCGGGACCATCCTGGGCCTGTACAACGTGATGAGCGGCGGCGCCTTTGCCACCGCCACGGTGTTTGCCCTGAGCATCCAGCCCTATATCAACAGCTCCATCATCATCCAGCTGCTGACAGTGGCGATCCCCGCCCTGGAGCGGCTGGCCCGTGACGGCGGCGAAGAGGGCCGGAAGAAGATCCAGTCCATCACCCGGTATACCACAGTTGGAATCGCCGTTCTGCAGGCCTTCGGCTATTATATGCTGATGCGGTCCAACAGCCTGCTGGCCACCGGCGCTGACGGCATCTGGCCTGCGCTGGTGATCATCGTGACCTTTATCGCCGGTTCCTCCTTTGTGATGTGGATGGGCGAGCAGGTGACGGAGTTCGGTGTGGGCAACGGCATTTCCATCATCCTGTTTGCCGGCATCCTGTCCCGGGTGCCCAGCATGGTGGGCGCCATGTATGACGGCGTGCAGCACTGGGCGGCCGGCACCGAGGCCTCCGACACGGTTATGGTGCTGCATCCGGCACTGCTGGTGCTGCTGCTGGTGGGCGTCCTGGCGCTGGTGATCTTCATTGTGTTCATCAACGACTCCGAGCGGCGCATCCCCATCCAGTATGCCAAGCGCCAGGTGGGACGGAAGATGTATGGCGGCCAGAGCAGCTATCTGCCCATGAAGGTGAACATGTCCGGCGTTCTGCCCATCATCTTCGCCCAGAGCATTGCCTCTCTGCCTGTCACCGTCTGGACCTTCATCGGAATCCCCGAGGAGGAGACCATCTCCCGGAGCATCTACGACGCGATCAACACCCAGTCCATCATCTATATGGTCGTGTATTTCATCATGATCATCGGATTCAGCTATTTCTACTCTACGATCCAGTTCAACCCTGTGGAGATCGCCAACAACCTGAAGAAGCAGGGCGGCTTCATCCCGGGCTTCCGTCCCGGCAAGCCCACTGTAGACTTCATCAGACGGGTTTTGAACAAGATCACCATGTTCGGTGCCATCTATCTCGGCATCGTCGCGATTTGCCCGCTGATCCTGGGCAAGGTGGTCGGCAATTCCTATTTGGCGATCGGCGGCACTTCCGTAATCATCGTCGTGGGCGTGGCCCTGGAGACGGTGAAGGCGCTGGAGGCCCAGATGCTGATGCGTCAGTACAAGGGCTTCCTGGAATAAGAGAGAAGGCGGTTTTTTGAAGCTGATCCTATTGGGCGCCCCCGGCGCCGGCAAAGGCACGCAGGCCGAAAGGCTGTGCAAGGAGCTGAACGTCCCCACCATTTCCACCGGCAATATTCTCCGCGCCGCCATCAAGAACGGCACGCCCACGGGCCTGAAGGCCAAGTCCTTCATGGACGCGGGCAGGCTGGTGCCGGATGATGTCATCATCGGCATCATCACGGAGCGGCTGGCGGAGGCTGACTGCCGGGATGGCTATATTCTGGACGGGGTGCCCCGCACCATTGCCCAGGCAGAGGCTATGGAAAAGGCCGGGATTACCTTCGACGCCGTGATCTCAATTGAGATTGCTGACGAAACCATTATGGACCGGATGAGCGGCCGCCGCGTCTGCGAATCCTGCGGGGCCAGCTACCACCTGGTAGCTGTGCCCCCCAAGCAGGAGGGCGTGTGCGACAAGTGCGGCGGCAAGCTGGTCCAGCGCAAAGATGATGAACCTGAGACCGTGAAAGCACGGCTTGAGGTCTATCATAGGGAGACGGAACCGCTGAAGGACTTCTACGCGAAGCGGGGTCTCCTGCGGCCTGTGGAGAATCAGCCCTCTGTGGAAGAGACCTCCCGGGCCATCCTCCGCGCACTGGGGAGATGAGCGCATGATTACGCTGAAATCCCCCCACGAGATCGAACTGATGCGCCGGGCCGGGAAAATTACCGCGGCTGCCCGTGCTCTGGCAGGGGAAATGGTAAAGCCCGGCGTCACAACCCATGAGATCGACCGCGCGGTGGCACACTTCATTCACAAGCAGGGCGCAGTTCCGTCCTTCCTCCACTACAACGGCTATCCGGCCAGCGTCTGCATCAGCGTCAATGACGAGATCATCCACGGGATCCCGGGCCCCCGGGTGCTGAAAGAGGGCGATATCGTCAGTGTGGATGTGGGCGCGTACATTGGGGGGTACCACGGCGACTGCGCGGCCACGTTCCCCTGCGGAAGGATCTCCCCGGAGGCGCAGGACCTGATCGATGTGACCAGGCAGAGCTTTTTTGAGGGGATCCGCTTCGCCAGGGAGGGCTGCCGGCTGTTCGATGTCTCAGCGGCGATCCAGCAGTATGTGGAGAGCCATGGATACTCCATTGTCCGGGAGTATGTGGGACACGGCATCGGCACGCAGATGCACGAATCGCCGGAAATCCCCAACTACGGCCACCCTGGCCGGGGGCCGCGGCTGCTCCGGGGCATGACGCTCGCCATTGAACCCATGGTGAACGCGGGCTCCGCTGAGATCGTGCAGCTGTCAGACGGCTGGACCGTGAAAACACGGGACGGCAAGTGGGCGGCCCACTACGAAAACACCGTTCTGATCACGGACGGCGAGCCGGAAATTTTGACGGCCCCTGCCATCTGAGGGAAGAACATGGACATTACAGCATCCAACATCGTTATGTCCGCCGCCGGCCGGGACAGCGGAAAGCTCTTCGTGGTCCTGGCAGTGGAGGGGGAGTACCTCCTCCTGGCAGACGGCAAATCCAGGAAGGTGGAGTCGCCCAAGCGGAAAAAGCGCAGACATGTGCGCTTTGTGGCGCAGGACGGGGGCCGGCTTTCCAAACAGATCAAAGGCGAAGCCGGAATTACCAACAGCGAGCTTCGCAGAACCCTTGCGGCCTTCCGCAAGGAGGTTTATCCGGACCAGGAGGGATAACGCTTGGCAAAATCCGACATGATTGAGGTTGAGGGCGTTGTGGTAGAAGCCCTGCCCAACACGACGTTCCAGGTAGACATTGGAAATGGGCACAAGATTCTGGCACATATTTCCGGGAAACTCAGAATGAATTTCATCAGGATTCTGCCCGGCGACA
>CAMMCS010000201.1 GCA_946494635.1 uncultured Oscillibacter sp.
GTGCGGATCGCGGTGGCCACCGTGGAGTCCGTCTTTCGGATGCCGCACTTGGCCAGAATGGCCGTCACGCCCGCAAAAAACGCGGAGCCGATTGCAAACAGGAGCCACATCTCCGTTTCCCCTCTTTCCGATTACTGTCCCTTAAAGCGGTAGCCCGCGCCCCATACCGTCTGAATATACCGGGGATGGCTGGGGTCAGGTTCAATTTTTTCCCGAACGCGGTTGATGTGGACGGCAACGGTGGCGTTGTCCCCCATGGCCTCCAAGCCCCAGATGTTCTCGTAGAGTTCCTCCCGGCTGAACACGATGTCCATGTGAAGCATCAGGAACTGGAGCAGCTCATACTCCTTGTTTTTCAGATCCACCTCCTGGCCGTCCGCAAAGACCCGGCGGGTCTCCGTGTTCATTCGCAGCCCGCCCGCCCGGAGTTCTGGTTTCGCCTTCCGCTGTCCGCCAGTCAGGCGCTCATACCGGGCCAGGTGGGCGCGGACCCGGGCCACCAGCACGCTGGGGGAGAAGGGCTTTTCTATGTAGTCGTCCGCCCACAGGCCCAGGCCCCGGATCTTGTCGATATCCTCCCGCCGGGCGGTCACCATGAGGATGGGAATATCGGTCTCCTCCCGCAGCCGCCGGCAGAGGCTGAATCCGTCCATCCCCGGCAGCATCAGGTCCAGCAGGATCAGGTCAAAGGCCCCATGGAGCCCCCGCTCCAGTCCGGCAATCCCGTCCGCGGCGATCTCCACCTGAAAGTCGTTCAGCTCCAGGTAATCCCGCTCAATGGCGGCAATGTCTCCGTCATCCTCGATAATCAGGATCTTCTGCATCGCAGGCTTCCCCCTTCCGTAGCGTGATCTCGATGGCTAACCCACCGTTGGGGCCGTTGCGGGCACGAATGGCTCCTCCCATGCCCTGTACCGCCTTGGCGGCGATGGCCAGCCCCAGGCCGCTGCCCCCAGCGGGATTTTTCCGGGCCGGGTCACTGCGGTAAAAGACGTCGAACAGTTTGGGCAGGGCATCTTCCGGGACACCGGGACCGTCATCCGCCAGGACCAGGCGGCCGTTCTCCTCCAGAGTGATACACAGACGCCCCGTCTCTTTGTCCTTATATTTGATGCTGTTCTCTAAAATGTTGGAGAGGACCCGGCGCAGCTGCTCGGGATCGGCGGAGACGGTCACCGGAGCCAGCTGCGCCGCCGTGATCTCCAGCCCGTGTATCCGGCTGTCCGGAGCGGCCTCCTCTACAAAGCTGGAGACAAATTCGTCCAGACGGATGGGCCGTATCTCCATTGGGGCGCCCTCCAGATCCAGCTTGGAATAGAGAAAGAGCTGGGACACCAGCCGGTCGATGTCCTCCGCCTTGGTGTGGATGGTGCGGAGATACCGCTGCTTGGCTTCCTCGGTTTTTGCGACGCCGTCCAGCAGACCCTCCACATAGGCGCGGATGGAGGTCAGGGGGGAGCGCAGGTCGTGGGAGATCCCAGCCAGCAGCTCCTTGCGGCTCTCCTCGTCCCGGCGGGTGCGCTCCACAGATTCCTTCAGTCGGGCGGCCATCTCATTGAACGCGCCGCACACCGGGGCAAATTCGTCCTTCCCAGTATAGGTGATCCGGTAGTCCAAATCGCCGTCTCCAAGCCTGCGTGCCCCGTCGCTCAGCAGGTCAAGAGGTTCTTCGATCCTGCGGACCACGAACCGGGTGAGAAAGCGGTTGGTCATCAGGATGGTGAGGAATACGATAAAGATCAGGCCGATGGCCGCCAGCGCCAGGATGACCTTCAAGCTGCTGCCCAGATGCTCCTGCCTGGTGCCAAAGAGGTACAGAGACCAGCTGCCGCCGCTGAGCGTATTGTCAATTCGATATACACTGCGGTCCCCAACAGAGATAAAGGCCTCCGTCTCGTTGATGATGTCCGCAGCCTGTACCATTTGGCTGTCCGTCGGCTGTTCTTCGCCCGCAACATACGCAAGGCCGTCGTTTTGCATTACGACAATACGGAGGGTGCCGTCCTCTGTCATGGACTCCAGGCTGCTCATCTGGCTGGTCCATGCGTCCGGGGCGTCGGTCATAACCCCTTCGATTTGGTCTGCCATGTCCCGGCCGATGCGCGTGAGGTCCTCTCTGTCCTCCAGGCGCATGCTGTCCCCGTTCTGAAACGTGACCCAGAGCAGGGCCATGCACAGCAATCCGACAAAAGCCACGATGGCCGCGGGGACCACGATCATCAGAATATTGGAGAGGAACAACCGCTTTTTGATGGTCATGTCAGCCGCCTCCTTCTTGCATCTGGTATCATAGCATATTTCCTTTTGCGATTCTTAAACTGCAAATAAAATGTGGAGAATTACAAACAATGCGGCTCAGGCCCGTAAACTGCAATTTCGCCTTTTCTCACTGGGAAAACCTGCGGTTTTTCATCCTGTTCGCGGTTGATCTTTGCTTTTGGAATGAAATTACGCTTATGCTGTTTTTTCGGCAGACTGACCCCTGAAGTTTTCGAATTTCAGGAGCTTTTTGTATAAGGCTGGCTGATTGATCCGCAGGGCGAAAGGTCCGAAAAATCAAAGAGCGCCTGGCAGGAGGATCCGCTTCCTGTCAGGCGCTTTTCTCTTTCTGGACGTACCGGACTTGCTCCGCAAAACCGCACGGTTTCCGGCGTGGGGCGGAGGCCTGCTACAGAATCCGGGAAATAGAGTTCTCCGCATGTTATTTGCTCCGGTCTTCCAGAGAGAGGCCCACGCACTGCGGGATCTGTAGGCGGCTGCGCTCCCGTCCTACCCGTCCGTCTGCCTCCAGCAGGCGGCATACGAGAGAGTCGCTTCCCCGGTTGGAGGTCAAAAGGAGGGGATAACCGGGAACAGGCAGAATATCCCAGGGATTTCTGCCCAGAGAATCCGCGTACTGGAGGGGCCTGGGCAGACCGTTTTCAAGACGAAATACGGAGATAAGATCCGTTTTGCGGATGGAGATATAGAGGCTGCGCTCATCCTCACTGAGCCGTATGGCGGCGGCCTCGGCCTTGCCGGTGAACTCGGGAGGGAGGACGGAGACCGTGTCTTCCAGTGTGAATGCGGCGCCGTTGACCGCGTAAGTAAAGAGCTGGTTGCTTGTTTCGCTGACAAGGTAGAATCGGGTGTGGTCCGCGGTGAATACGCCGTGCCGGGGACCTGTGCCTGCGGGAAAGGTCAGCTCGCCCGCGGGCTGACAGCCGCCGTCATATTCAAAAATAAAGACTTTATCCCGTTTCAGGCAGGGAATCAGCAGCTAGCGCTGATGGAACAGGACCTGATGGCAGCCGGATTCCTCTCCCAGGAAGATGCGGCGTACCAGGTGGAGCTTTTGCTTATCCACGCGGTAGACCAGCACGTGGCCGTCGAGAAGTACGGCCTGCAGTAAGCGCAGCTGAATTTCTGAAATATTCAGGAAGCATTCATGACTTCTTCGAGAATCAGAGAGGAGCTGTTCTGACATAAGTGAAACAAAAAGCCGCTATAAACCGAGAAAAATCGGATTATAGCGGCTTTTTGGCACGCCAGAAGGGATTCGAACCCCCGACACCCGCCTTAGGAGGGCGGT
>CAMMCS010000202.1 GCA_946494635.1 uncultured Oscillibacter sp.
TGTCCAGCAGGCCGATGCCGTTCTCGCCGCCCAGCTTGTTGAGCTTGCGGATGATATCGCTGGCCTTCATCTTCTCGCCATCCACGGCAACGGGCACGCCCTTTTCAAAGTCGATGGTCACATAGGTGGGGGCGTCGGGCGCGGTGATGGGAGAGACGCCCATCTCCAGGAAGCCGGGCTTTTCATACTGGGGCTCGTTGGCGGGGTCCTCCAGGTCCAGGCCCTCGTGGCTCAGGTGCCACAGGTTCTTGTCCTTGGAGTAGTTGGTCTCCCGGGAGATCTTCAGGGGCACGTTGTGGGCCTCGGCGTAGTCGATCTCCTCGTCCCGGCCCTTGATGTCCCACTCCCGCCAGGGGGCGATGATCTTCATCTCGGGGGCGAAGCGCTTGATGGCCAGCTCGAACCGCACCTGGTCGTTGCCCTTGCCGGTGCAGCCGTGGGCGATGGCGTCGGCGCCCTCCGCCTTGGCGATCTCCACCAGCTTCTTGGCGATGATGGGCCGGGCGAAGGCGGTGCCCAGCAGGTACTGCTCATAGCTGGCGCCCATCTTCATGGAGGGGATGATGACCTCGTCCACCATCTCGTCGGTGAGATCGGCGATGTACAGCTTGGAGGCGCCGGTCTTGATGGCTTTCTCCTGCAGGCCGTCCAGCTCGTCTCCCTGTCCCACGTCCGCCGCTACGGCAATGATCTCAGGGTTGTTGTAGTTCTCCTTCAGCCAGGGAATGATGATGGATGTATCCAGGCCGCCGGAATAGGCTAAAACGATCTTCTTGATGTTCTTCTTGTCCATGATATGTAACCTCCGCAGAGCATTTGTTTGTGATGGTTGAATTATACGTCATGGCCGTATAATTATTCAAGTATCATTTTGCACAACATTTCCAGATCTGCTTGGATAATTTTGCATATTTTTTGATCTGATATACACTTATTGTGTATATTCTTGAAAATATGCATCTTTTTATGCAGGCTTGGGTTGGAACGCCGCCTCTTCCCCGGGCATAGGATGGACCGCGGAGGTTCCCCTCCGCCGGGCGGAAGCGCGCGTATCGAACAGAAAGGTTGATCCCATGAGACGCTGCTTTTGTTATCTTCTGGCACTGGTGCTGGGTTCCCTGGCGCTGGGCGGACTGGTGTTTGCCCTGCTGCGCACAGGCGTCCTGGCGCTGACCCCGTCCTCCCCGGCTGCGCTGGTCTTCTTTGGGCTGGCCGCGCTGGCAGGCCTGAGCGGCCTGCTGGCCTATCTGCTGGGTGTGCTGCGGGCAGACCGGACGCCGGCATTGGCGGACGCCTGGCTGTGCTGCGGCGAGGCCTCCGCAGCCGGCGCCCTGGGCGCCCTGCTGACGGCGCTGATCGCCGTTCTCTCCGCCTCCTCCGGCGTGGGGCTGGAAATCGGCGCGGCCCTGTGCTGCGCCTTCCTGGCCCTGATGGCCGGCGGAATTCTCTGCTTCCTGCGGCGGTATGTCACCGCCGGGTTCCCCGGGGGCTGGGGCCGGGGCTGCGGAGCCCGGCCCCCCCCCTGACAAGCCGGGGGCCGGGGCGTGCTGCGCACGCCGGGGCCCTCTTCTGCCGTATCTGTGCCTGTCCGCAGGCCGTTACTTCTCCTTCACAGCTCTGGCGATCCGAACCAGGGTGTCCTGATCCACCGTGCCGTGGAGCCGGAAGTTGACGCCGGTGTCCGCATCCGTCCAGGCCAGGGTGGCCACGTCCGCCGCCCGGGCGCCGGAGATGGTGGTGGTGGTGATGGTCACGCCGCCCACGGTCTCCGGCTCGTCCTCATCCGCCTCGTGGGGCTCCCTGGCCTCCCAGAACCTGGCGGTCACATCTCCGAATTTCACGGTCTTGCCGGTGCCCTCCGGCAGCAGCAGGGGGCTGGCGGAAAAGGTCAAAGTGATATTGCCGCCGTGGCCGGTCCAGGTGTCCTCCACCGTGCCGGCGGAGGTGTTGGTCTCAAACCAGCTGTAGCCGGACGGCAGCCAGTTCGCCTCGTAATCGGGCGTGGTGTCCGCGGCCGGGGCCACGGTGGAGGCAAACGCCGCCAGGGTCTCCGGTTCCACATCCGACCCCGTGATCCAGAACAGTACCCCGTCCAGGTTCTCCCACACCAGCAGGCAGCTGTCGCCGTATTCGCTGCTGTGGGTATACAGCTCCGCCTCATAGCCGTTCACCGTGACGGTGGTGCAGGGGATCTCCCCGCTGCCGGGGCTCCAGCCGTAGCCGCCGCCGTTTGGATAGCTGCACGAAAAGGAGATTCGGCCACCCTGGCTGTCCAGGTACTCCTGCCCGGACCTGCCGGTCATCTCCCGGACGGACTCCAGGGCCCAGCCCTCCGGCAGAACCGCCGGAGCGTAGCTGGGGGGCGCATCATAGCTGATGCCGGTGTCCTCGCTGGCATATTGGACGCCCTTCTCCGTCTCCTGCTTCTCCCAGAAGCTTCCCCGCTCCAGCTTCACCGTCTTGGCGGCGGGGTCGTAGGCCGCGTCCACCCCCGGCAGCTGGCCGATGGTCTCCAGGGGCAGGTAGTGGGTGACGTTCCCGGCGGCGTCGGTGAACTGGATGGAGCCGGGGGCCTGGCCCTCCGCCGTGGTGATGTCCCCGGCAGCCTGGGCCGCCCCGCCCACTATCACGGTGACCCCGTTGTAGCTGATGGCGCCGGAGGCCGCCAGGGCGGTGGTGGCCATGGCTACCGCCAGCAGCGTGGTCAAAACGCCGGCCAAAAATGATGGGAACCGTTTTTTCATGGAAATCCTTCCTTTCCGCTTTCAGAGTTTTCCGGAGGACGTGCCCCCGGCCCGTTCTATCAGTTGAACGTGCCGGGGGCCTGCTGTGTCCCACGTTGTTTTGATTTTTGTCACAAGTCACGAAAAGGTATTCTCAATTTGTGGGAAACGCCAGCATCAGTCCCCGCCGCCGGCGGTGCCGGTGATCGCCTGGGCCCTCTTCGTGGGGGATGACAACTGGGGCTCCGTCTCCTCCATAAAGGTGACCATGTCCCGCAGGTCAAAGCGGTCCAGGGCCCCCTCCAGGAAGAAGGCGGTGTTGGTCTCCGGATCCGTCCAGATCAGGGTACCGGTCTCCTCCGTGTCCGGGGAGCCGCCGGTGATGATGGTGACATCGCCTACAGTGACAGAGGAGCCCTCCACCTGGATCTCCTCCCCGTTTACGGTGATGGTGGAACCATTGCTCTCCTCCGGCGCCTCCTCCGCCGCCCAGTAGTAGCCGGTGACGCCCTTCAAATCGATCGCCTCCGGCTCCCCCTCCGGGGTCTCGAAGGGGCAGATGGGATCGGTGACATACTGCCAGGTCAGCAGTGTCCCGTCCTTGACCCACACCTGCTGGACAGCTCCAGCGCCTTCATCCCGGTACATGGGCTCATAGCCCTCCGGGATCCAGCCCATCTCCCAGGCCACGCCGGCGCCCTCGTAGGGTTCCACCCCCTCCGCCATGGACAGCAGGGCCTCGGTGTCGTCAAAATCCGT